>DKJA01000150.1 GCA_002454505.1 Oxalobacteraceae bacterium UBA6704 | reverse complement strand
GGGTCTGTCCCCATTTTTCGGGAAACATTTCGTCGGCTGTTATACTTGCCAGATCCTTAACTCCCGGTGACGGCATGGCCTTCAACCTGTTCAAGCATCTGTCGCAGGCGCCGACGAATCCGAAGGCGCCGCCGAAGGCCCGCCAGTTCGACGTGGCCGACCTGTACCGCGGTCCCGCCGCCGTCGAAGGCGAAGAAGGCACCGCACCGGCGCTGGACGAGAAGCTGCGCCAGGCCTACTTCTGGATCGTCAACAACGCGATCATCAGCCCGCACTACGACATCGAATACAACGACGGCCCCAACCAGAGCTACCGGGTGGGCGACAGCAAGCGCCTGCTCACGCTGCCGTCGGCGCAAAGCTATTCCAGCTTCGTGCTGCTGCCGCTGCTGACGTTCGCGGCGCGCCGCAAATGCCTGTTCGTCGGCGGACCGGGGCGCGGCAAGACGGCCAGCGCCATCCTGATGGGCGTGCTGGCCGGCGCTTCCGTGAAAGACGTCAAGCGCGCCATGCAGCACGGCCACCCGCAGATGACGATCGCCGACCTGCTGGGCAATCCGCTGCCGGCGGACCTCGTCAACGCGCAAAGCATGGACGACATCCGCATCGCCTGGCGTGCCTGGCTGGGCATGCGCGTGAAGATCATCGACGAGTACAACCGCATCCCCACGCGCACGCAAAGCGCGCTGCTCACCGTGATGAGCGATAACTACGCCGAAGTGCTGAACCAGATCTACGAGTGCCCGGACAGCGCGTGGTACCTGACCGCCAACGACGACCAGGGCGGCGGCACCTACCAGGTGATCGACGCGCTGCGCGACCGCATCGATGTCGTCGTGCAGGCGCTGGCGTTCAATCCGCGCTTTCTCGGCGACCTGCTGGTACGCATCGAGGAAAACCTGCGACCGGAGGAACTGGTGCCGGCGCAGATCGTGTTCACGGCCGGGGAGCTGGACACGATGGGCGAGCAGGTGCGCGCCGTCGACGTGCCGGAACCGGTGCGCCGCCGCGTGGAATTCTTCGCCAGCCAGTTCGAGCTGATGGAGCTGGCCGGCGGCCAGTTCGAATACATGACGAAGGATACGGCGCGGCTGTCCGGCGTCGACTGGCACGAGGTGGTGGCCGCCGACAACGGGCGCGACCGGCTCAAGGACCTGGGCTGCCAGACCCGCAACGGCGTCTCCGTGCGCAACCTGATGACGTTGCTGATCTACGCAAAAGCGCTGGCTTACTTCCGGGGCAGCGGCGAGGTTGAGCTGGAAGACGTGCGCCAGATCCTGCCGTTCGTCCTGCACGACAAGCTGCAGCCGGACCTCGACGCGCCGTTCTTCGGCCTGCCGGAACACGCGCCGTTCCGCACCGACCGCCTGGGCTGGCTGCGCCACCTGTTCGACCAGTCCTGCGCCGAATACGACCGTGTGGACCTCGACCGCAACGATCCGGTGGGCGACCTGGCGCAGCAGTTCGCGCAGGGCCTCGACGGCGTCAGCGAACGGGAGACGCGCACGCGCCTGTCCCGCATCGAGCGCACCATCGAAAGCCTGGTCAAGGGCAAGAAGCTGTACGGCCCGCAGTACGACGACCTGCTGAAGCTGAAGTACCTGCACCAGCGCTACACCAACTACCTGGCGTGGCTGCGCTCCCAATAAGATGATCGCGCCCGCGCTTGCCGCCGCGCTGGCGGCCGTCCGGCCGCAGCTGAACCGCCGCATCGACGAAGTGCGGCGCAGCGGTGCGGCATTCGACGGGGCCACGCTGGGTGCCTTCATCGAGAGTGCCGTCGATGCGGTGGCGCAGGCCGTGGCCGCGCACGATCCGTCGCGCGTGACGTTGACGGTCACCGCCGCGATCGACACCGCACTGCAGCTCGGCGTGGCCGACCCCGCGCAATCGTCCCGCACCGCCCTCGTGCGCGAGACGTGGCAAGCGCTGGCCGCTCCCTGCGCCGCACTGATCGCCGCGCAACCGGCGCAGGTGCTCGGCATGCTGAGCAACGCCGCACTGCACATCGACCGCAACGGCGGCCGTAGCGCCCAGTGGCGCCGCGACATGGCATCGCATACAGCCGAGCTCGTGTCCACCGTGGGGTCAACCCCAAATTTGGACACGGGCTCGGCCGTTATGTCCATGTCGGTGTCAGACACCGACATGGACACGAGCTCGACTATTCCGCAACTCGCTGCGCTGGGCCAGCTGCTCGCCTGGCGCGCCGGCCTGGCGCACTTTCGTGAGGGCGCGCTGGCCGCGGCAGCCGTGTTGCCTGAACCGCTGGCGCTGGCCGCCTTGCGGGTCCCGCCCGGCATCGGCTGGGCCGAGGCAGCCGCTGCGATGCAACGCGATCCCTGGTGGGGCGACAAGGAAGCCGATATCGCCACCGGCGCCTTCACCGGCTTCGGCGGCGCATTCGCCGGCCCGCCGGCCGTGGTGCCTTGCGACGACGGCTTCATCGTCGACGGCCGCGCGCGTCATCACCTGCTGGTGGCGGACCGCTTCGGCGCCGTCCTGCAACCCGCCGATGCGGACGATTTCCTCGGCGCTGCATCGGCACAGGGGCGGCACCCGGAAGTGCAACTAACCGGGAGCTCTTTGCGCGTCGGCGCCCGCACCATCGCGCTCGACCTGCCGCCGGACGGCCTGCGCGCCGTCTGCAACCGCCACACCGTTGCCGTGACGTCGCCATACACGCACGCGATCCGCCTGCTGCCTTTGCCATGAACGAGACTGACATCGACACCCGCCTGGCCGCCTGGCGCGCCGCGTGGCCGCAGGCGCTGGCCGCGTGGAGCCGCTACACGCGCCTGCGCGAACCGCTGCTGTGTGCCACCACGTTCGCCGCGGCGGAAGAGGGCCTGCAGGGCAGCTTCGCCATGATACGGCTGGCCGACCAGCGGGTGGTGATCGACCTGGAAAGCATCCGCAAGAACGGTCTCGATGGCTACGAGGTGGAGATCCTCGCCCACGAGATCGGCCACCACGTGCTGGCGCCGGCCACGGTGACCGACCACGTGCGGCTGCTGGGCCGCATGCGCGCTGCGCTGCCCACGCTGGAGCGCCACGCGCCGATGCTGGCCAACCTGTACACGGACCTGTTCATCAACGACCGCCTGCAGCGCCAGGCCGGCCTGCGCATCGCCGCCATCTACCGCATCCTCGCCCAGCGCAATCCCGCTGGCGATGCGGGCAAGGTGTGGCGGCTGTACATGGGCATCTGCGAAGAGCTGTGGCAGTGCAGGGGCCAGCTGGGCGCCGGCACCGATGCCGCGATGGCCACCGATGCGTGGCTGGGCGCGCGGCTGGTGCGCGTGTACGCCAACGACTGGCTCGATGGCGCGGGACGCTTCGCCATGCTGCTGCTGCCTTACCTGGTCGACGACACGCAGGTGCCCGTCGAGCTGATGGACACGCTGGCCGCCTGCGAAGGCGCCGCGCCGTCCGGCGTGCTCGATATCGATCCCGGCGAAGCGGAGGGCGCCATCCACCCGGTGCGCGATGCGCGCGTGTCGGGTCTCGATGAACCGGACGAACAGCCCCAGGCTTCGCAGCACACGGGCGGCCAGACCCGCGAACCGTTCGAGTACGGCGAGATGCTGCGCGCGGCCGGCCTGCGCATGTCGGCGGCCGAGATCGCGGTGCGCTACTACCGCGAGCGCGCCTTGCCGCACCTGGTGCCGTTCCCGAAACGGCAGGTGCCGGAAACGCCGGAACCGCAGATGGAAGGGCTGGAACCGTGGAGCGTCGGCGATCCGCTCGACGAGATCGACTGGCTGCAAAGCCTGCTGCTGGCACCGGTGCCGATTCCCGGCCTGACGACGCAGCGCCGCACCTACGGCAGCGAACCGGCCCATGCGCCGCAACCGCTGCCGGTGGATCTCGACATGTACGTGGACAGCTCCGGCTCGATGCCCGATCCCCGCGTGGCGACGTCGTGGCCGGCGCTGGCCGGCGCCGTCATCGCGCTGTCGGCGCTGCGTGTCGGCGCATCCGTGCGCGTCACGCTGTGGAGCGGCACGCAGCAGGTGCTGGAAACAAAGGGCTTCACCCGCGACGACAACGACATCCTCGGTGTACTCACCGGCTTCTTCGGCGGCTCGACGGCATTCCCCATCCACCGCTTGCGCGACACATGGTGCGGCCCGCAGCTGCAGCCGAAGCCGCGCGCGCGGCCGACCCACCTGCTGATGATTTCCGACGACGGCATCGACACGATGTTTGCCGGCGACGAGCGGGGCAACAGCGGCTGGGACGTGGCCGCCAGCGCACTGCGCGCGGCCGGCGCCGGCGGCACGATGGCGCTGGCCATGCCGCCGTGGGCCATCGAGTACTACCGCACGCAGGGCTCGGCGGCGCAGGCCGCGCTGCAGCGCGCCGAGCAGGAGCAGGGCTGGCAGGTCAGCATCGTCAACGGCCTGCCGGACCTGCTGGCGTTTGCCCGCACGTTCAGCAAGCGTCATTACGGCCCGCCGGAGCGCAAGGCATGACGGCACCGGGCCCACAACTCACCGTGCTGACGCGCCGGCTGGCCGACACGCCGGCCGAATTCCTCGCGCCGTCGCACGTGGCGGCCATCGTCAACGACGTCGCCGCCGCGCTCGGTGCGCGGCTGCCGTCCGAGGCCTTGCAGCGCATCGCGGCGGAACGCGATGCCAATCGCCTTGCCGTGACCGCCATCCTCGCCTGGCTGCTGGCCGACGACTGGTTCGTCGCGACGCCGCCACCGCAGGCGGCGCTGATCGACCTGATGGCCGATGCCGCCACCGAACTGGCTGCCACCGCGAAGGCGGCGAAGTTCGTTGCGGATCCCGAGCGCCGCGAGGAACTGGCCCGCGTGACGCTGGCCCGGCTGGGCTGGCACCCGGCGGACGAAACGCCGGACCAGGCTATCGACCGCCTTGCCGCGATCAGCGGCATGGAGCGGCGCCGGCTGCTGGAGGCGAGCCGTGCATCGGAACGGCGCGCCCGCGAGATCCGCGAGGCGCTGGCCCGCAAGGCGGCCGAGGAAGCGGCGGACAAATGGTCGCGCGAATGATGAAAGAATGATGAGCGACGCCACCGACGAAGAGCGTTATCCGACGCTGACCGAAGCGGGCCGCCGCATGCTGGCCTTCCTGCGCGAGCATCCGGCCGCGCCGCAATACCGCAACCACAGCGGTAACCGCTTGCTGGCGGCCGAAGTTGAAATCGCCGGCCAATACGAGCAGACGATCCCCGTTGAACCGTTCGCATGGCAACCGGGCATCGAGCCGGCATGGCTTCAATCCTTTATCGCCGAGACGTTCCGGCGCGTACCGTACTACCGCGCGCAAGGCCCGGCGCCGGCATCGCTGGCGGCCTTGCCGACCATCTGCCGCGCCGACCTGGCCCGCGACATCGTGCCGTTCGTGCCGGACGATGCGGACGTGACGCGCCTGCTGAACTTCCGCACCACGGGCACCACCGGCCACCCGCTGCAGGTGCCGTCGCATCCCTTGGTGGCGGCGCGGTACCTTGCTTACCACAAGCGCGCACTGCGCCGCTTCGGCGTCGAGCTGCGCCATGGCGCGGGGCAGGTGGGCGTGATGCTGCTGGGGTTCCAGCAGCGCTGCTTTACTTACGTGTCCGTGACGCCGACGATGGGCGAGTCCGGCCTGGCGAAACTGAACCTGCATCCGGACGACTGGCGCGACCCGGCCGACCGGTCACGCTACCTGGATGCGATGGCGCCGGAGGTGATCTCCGGCGATCCGATCTCGTTTGCCGAGCTGCTGCGGCTGCCGATGACGTGGCGGCCGCGCGCGCTGCTGTCCGTATCGATGCAGCTGCTGCCCGGATTGCGGCGGGAACTGGAAGCGCGCTTCGGCTGCCCCGTTTTGGACATCTATTCGATGAACGAAGTGGGCCCCGTCGGCGTGTTCGACGAGCGCCACGGTGGCCACGTGCTGCTGCAGCCGACGCTATATGTCGAGATCCTCGACGCTGCCGGCCGTGCCGTGCCGCCGGGGGAGCGGGGCGAGGTGACCGTCAGCGGCGGCTTCAATACCTGCCTGCCGCTGCTGCGCTACCGGACCGGCGATTTCGCGTCGCTGCATGCCGGGGAAGGGGAGCCGGTATTGCGCGATCTGTCCGGTCGCGCACCCGTGCGCTACCGGCGCGCCGACGGCAGCTGGGTCAACAATATCGACGTCACCCACGCGCTGCAGGCGCTGCCGCTGGCGCACTTCACAGTGCATCAGGATGCGGACGGCGCGCTGACACTGCGGCTCGATGCCGGCGGCATGCCATGGCAGGCGCAGGCTGCGGCCGCCGTGGTCCAGCTGATGGGCACCGTGCCGCTGCGCGTGGAATTATTGAAGGAAGAGGGCAAGGTGGTGCAATACACGTCGAGCCTGCAGGAGGCCATGGGATGATGCATAAAAGAGGCCTCGTGGTCGGCAAATTCTGCCCGCTGCATGCGGGCCATGAACTGGTGATCGGCCAGGCGATGCGCCAGTCCGAAGAAGTCGTGATCGTCAGCTGGACCAAGCCGGAGTTCGACGGCTGCGAACCGCCGCGCCGCGAGCGGTGGCTGCGCACGCGCTTTCCCGCCGCGACCGTGCTGGTGCTGGATGACGAACGCCTGGCCCGCTGCTGCATCGAACGTGGCTTGCCAGTGCGGGCATTGCCGGACAATGAAGCGCCGGACGAAGTGCATCGCGAATTCGTCGCATGGCTGTGCACCGCGCTGTTGAACCGCACGGTGGATGCCGTGTTCACCAGCGAGGATTACGGCGACGGCTTTGCCGCCACGCTGGCGCGCTGTTTCGGCCATCCGGTGCGGCACGTGAGCGTCGACCGGGCCCGCGCGCTGGTGCCGGTATCGGGAACGGCCGCACGCGCCGACATCGACGGCCACCGTCATTTGCTGGCCCCCGAGGTCTACGGCGATTTCGTACGGCGCGCCTGCTTCCTCGGCGGCGAATCGAGCGGCAAGTCGACGCTGGCGGAACGCTTCGCCGAAGCGATCGGCAGCGCGTGGGTACCTGAATTCGGGCGCGCGTGGTGGCATCACCGCAACGGCGAATTCGTGTTCGACGACATGCTGCACATCGGCCGCAGCCAAGTTGCGGAAGAAGACCGGCTGGCAGGGACGGCACGCCGCTGGCTGAGCTGCGATACGTCGCCGCTGACGACGCTGTTCTACAGCGGGGCGATCTTCGGCCGCGCCGATCCGGCACTCGAGGCGCTGGCGGGGCGGCGCTACGATGCGGTGTTCCTGTGCGCACCCGACTTCGCCTTCGTGCAGGACGGCACGCGCCGCGAGCCGGATTTCCGGCTGCGCCAGCACGCATGGTACGTGGCCGAACTGGAGCGGCGCGGCGTGCCTTATACGGTATTGTGCGGTTCGGTCAAACAGCGGCTGGCGGCCGTGCTGCAGGCCACCGCAACACATTCACTGTTGAAAACGGAGACTTCATGAGCAAAGCCCTGCGTCTGTCCGAAAAATGGTTCCAGCGCGGCCTGTGGCTGGTGGCCTTCCTGTTTGCCGGCTTCCTGATCGGCTTCGGCGGCAAGGTCGTCGACAACATGAACCTCGTCGAACGCCCGCTGCAGCTTGACCAGTTCATCGATGCCAGGCAGCTGTCGGCCGCGCAGGGCAGTCTCGAAACGGCCAAGCAGAAGGCCGAAGAAGCGCAGGCCGCCCTCGACCAGGCGCAGCAGAAGCACAAGGTGGCGCAGGCAAACACGCGGGCCGCGCGCGAAACCTTCGACAACTGGCTCGCCACGCGCCGCGTGACGGCGCGGCCGGAGCAGGATCCTGAACTGATCGAACGCACGCGCCAGCTCGATATGCTGAAGGCGGAAGAGCGCAAGGCGCTCGCCGCGATGGAGGTGCAGGAGCAGCGCCGGCTGGATGCAACGCAGGCGCGCTCGGCGGCCAGCGACCGCATCTTCCGCTTGCAGGAGGCGGCACAGGAGCCGTTCCGCAAGGCGTCGCAGCAGCGCGAACTGCGCGTGTTCGGCTACCGCCTCGCGCTCACGCTGCCGCTGCTGCTGATCGCCGGTTGGCTGTGGAAGACCAAGCGCAAGGGCACGTGGTGGCCGTTCGTGTGGGGCTTCATCTTCTTTGCGCTGTTCGCGTTCTTCGTCGAGCTGGTGCCTTATCTGCCCAGCTACGGCGGCTACGTGCGCTACCTCGTCGGCATCCTGCTGACGGTCGTCGCGGGGCGGCAGGCCATCGTGTCGCTGCAGCGCTACCTGGAGCGGCAGAAGGCGGCCGAAGCGCTGCCGGACACGCAGCGCCGCGAAAGCCTGGGCTACGACACGGCGCTGGCGCGCATGGAGAAAAGCGTGTGCCCCGGCTGCGAGCGGCACGTGGATCTGAAGGATCCGACGCTGGACTATTGCCCGCACTGCGGCATCGGCCTGTTCAACCGCTGCACGGCGTGCAATGCGCGCAAGAATGCGTTCACACGGTTCTGCTACTCGTGCGGCACGCAGGCGGCGGCCAACCGGGCTTGAAGCGCCGGGCTGGCAGGAAAGCCGGCATTGGATTTTGAGCCGGGGACTCTGGATGATGGGAGAGGAGATGGTGGGGGTAGCGCGAAAACGCTATTTTCCTGACTGCTGCTAACCATTGCGAACCAACGCTGATACGTACTGACGCATACTAAAACTGCCGCACTGAAATACGGGGCCGTGCCTCATGAACTTTTTAGTAGCGATCATTACGATTTCGTAGCCGGTCGTAGCCGTCAGAGCGGATCAGCAGCCGTTATCGAGGGGTAGCAGGGTACCGCAGGTTTTAGTAAATGGG
>DKJA01000151.1 GCA_002454505.1 Oxalobacteraceae bacterium UBA6704 | reverse complement strand
CGGACGCGCGCTCTGGCGGCGGCGTTTTCGATTTCTTTAGCGAGAATAGCGGGGTATTTTGCCGTCAATTCTTCGCTTAAAAAGATCATTTTTTTCGCGGTGGCCGATGGAGAGTTTCCAAAACAAAAAGCCCGGCACGTGCCGGGCTTGCGGGAAAGGCAACCGGGCGGCTTACTCCGCCACGATCACCCGGTTCTTGCCCGTCTTCTTCGCCGTGTACATCGCCTGGTCGGCCCGCTTGACGAGATCGGTCTGCTCCTCGCCCTGCCGGCGCAGCGCCACGCCGGCGGAGAAGGTGATCAGCACCTTCTCGTTTTCATGCATGAAGAAGTGGCGCGTCAGTTCGCGCTGCAGCCGTGTCATCGTGGCCACCGCCGCGTCCACATTGGTTTCCGGCAGCAGAATCAGGAATTCCTCGCCGCCGAAGCGGGCGATCACGTCCATCGAGCGCAGCGTTTCCTTGACCACTTTGACCAGGTGCTTCAGCGCGCCGTCGCCGGCGATGTGGCCATACGTGTCGTTGAGCTTCTTGAAATCGTCCAGGTCCAGCACGGCGATGCACAGCGGCGTGCCGCGGCGGTCGGCGCGCGCCGTTTCGCGTTCGAACACATCGTCCAGGCCGCGGCGGTTCAGGCTGCCCGTCAGCTGGTCTTCGCGCACCAGTTCGCTCATATGCTGCAGCTGGTTTTCCAGCGCCTTGATGCGCGCTTCGGCATCCTGTACTTCCTGGCGCGCCGTCACCATATTGTCGCGCGCCTTCAGCGCCTCGCCCTGGACGATGCGGGTTTCCGCCAGCACGTCGTCGAGGATCTGGTTCAGCTCGGTTATGTCGTGCGCCTGGCTGATCTTTTCCGAGAAACCGCCGATCTTTTCATGGAAGTCGCCCGTCGACGCGGCCACCTGGCCCAGGCGGTCGATGAAGGTCATCATCATGTTCTTCACCGTCAGCTTGACGTCGGCCATGCTGTGCTTCAGCTGGCTCTGCTTGTAGATGACGTCCTTCAGGCTGCGGGTGGCCGCTTCCAGCGCGCGGGCGTCCAGCGGGCCTTCGATCAGCGCCTGCACGGCATCGACCTGGCCGCGCAGCCACGAGTCGTCGTCGAGCAGTTCGCTGACGTTTTCCAGCAGCAGGCGGAACAGGGCCAGCAGCAGGTCCTGCTGCTCAACCGCGTCGCCGCTGCGCAGTTCGATCTGGTAGCACAGCTGCTTCAGGCGCACGGCGATCTCGGACAGGTCCGCTTCCGAATAGGCTTCCTTCGTCGCGGCGCCCAGCGATTCCGCTTCCGCCACCAGCGCCGGCGTGCCGGACAGCAGCGACGCGACGGCCAGCGTCAGCGTGCGGCTCAGCAGGTCGCGCAGCAGGCGGGTCTGTTCGCCTTCTTCCATCGGTGCCAGTTCGATGCCACCCGCTTTCTTGATCGGCCGTTCGGCCAGCTGCGACAGCGTGGTGGCATAGGCATCCCAGTCGCGCGCCTTGACGGCGCGGTGGAAGCGGCGGCCGAACTCGGCCAGTTCGCCGGGCTGTTCCGTCATGCGCGCGGCAAAGCGCGTCAGCACGTTTTCCGGGCCGCTGTCGGGCAGCGCGACGGCCGGTGGCGGCGGCGGGGCAGGGATGCCGGCGATCTCGTTGTAGATGTCGCGGTAGGCTTCGGGCGTCGGCGCAATCCGGCGGACCGCAAGGCGGCGGAATGCCTCGCGCGCGATGTCAGCCGGGTTCTGCTCCGCGCCGGCGGGATTGGTGGGTTTACTCGACATCTGGCCTGCAGCCTTTACAGTGGATTACCGACAGCCTGAATCTTAGGGTATGGGCGAGCACATCGATACGTCGAAGAAGAGGCGGTTTTTCCTTTACTTCCGAGCACCAGACGTTTCCTTATAAACAATGTGCGGCAAATTCAGTCGATCAGGCCGTTGCGGATCGCGTAATGGGTCAGTTCGGCGCTGTTCTTCAGCTTCATCTTGACCAGCAGGCGGGCCCGGTATTCGCTCACCGTCTTCACCGATAGCGACAGGTCCTTGGCGATCGCGCCCACCGTCTTGCCGGACGCGATCATCGTCAGCGTCTGGTATTCGCGGTCGGACAGCGTTTCGTGCAGCGCCGCCTCGTGGTCCTCGCCCACGTGGTTGGCCAGTTCCTGGGCCAGCGCGGGGCTGATGTATTTTAACCCGCCGGCCACCTGCCGGATCGCGTTGACCAGCTCTTTCGGCGCGCTCTGCTTGGTCAGGTAACCGGCCGCGCCGGCCTTCAGCGAGCGGATCGCATACTGGTCCTCGCGGTGCATCGACAGCATCAGCACGGCCAGTTCCGGCTTTTCCTTTTTCACCTGCTTCAGCACTTCGATGCCGCTGCGGTCGGGCATCGAAATATCCAGCAGCAGCACGTGGCAGGCCGACTTGCGGAACAGCCGCAGCGCATCGCTGCCGTTTTCCGCCTCGCCGGAGACGACGATGTCGCGCGTGTCGGCCAGGATCTGCTTCAGGCCTTCGCGCACGATCGCGTGATCGTCGGCGATGAAGACCTTGATGGCGGCTTTGTCACTCATGCGGCGCAATCCTGTTTCAATGGGGCTATTTCGTAGTTGCAACTTCGTGATCCGCTATTGTAGTCCCTGAATTCGCCCCCGACCTGCGGATTTTGATGGCAACCACGGTGCCGCCGCCGGGGGCGTGACTGAGCGTCAACGTGCCGCCCAGCGCGCGGGCCCGTTCCGCCATGCCGCGCAGGCCGAACGACTGTGGCTTGGCGCGGTCGGCGGCCTGGATGCCGCGGCCGTTGTCGGTGATTTTCACGGCCACCTGGCGGCGTGTGCAGTGCAGCCCCACCGTGACGCGCGTGGCGTAGGCGTGCTTGGCGATATTGGTCAGCGCTTCCTGGACGATGCGGAACAGCGCGGTGGCCTGCTCGGGGTCGAGCGCCACGTCCATGTCGCTGGACTGGAAGTGGCAGGCGATGCCGGCCTGCGTGGCGAATTCCTTGACCTGCCACTCCAGCGCCGCCACCAGGCCGAAGTCGAGGATGGACGGGCGCAGGTCCAGCGTAATGCGGTGCACGGCATCGATGGTGCGGTCGGCCAGCTGGTCCACGTAGGCGGCCTTGTCGGCCAGCGCCTGGTCGCCCTCCGGCAGGCGGGCGGTCAGCATCGCCAGCGCCATCTTGATGGCCGTCAGGTTGCCGCCCAGGTCGTCGTGGATCTCGCGGGCCATGCGCGTGCGTTCCTGTTCCTTGACCTTTTCGATGTGCGCCGTCAGCTCCGCCAGGCGGGCGCGGCTGGCGCGCACTTCCAGCTGTTCCAGCTTGCTCTCGGTGATGTTGGTCATGATGCCTTCCCACTGCACAGCGCCGCCCGGCAGCGTGTGCGGCGTGGCGCGCAGGTTGATCCACTTGACGTCCTTCCACGCCTCGACCCAGATGCGGCCTTCCCAGTTCCAGCTCCACAGCGTGGCGGCCGACGCGGCCATCGAATCCACGTACGACTGGCGGTCTTCGCGCAGCACGAGCTGGGCGAACCGTTCCGGATGCGTGGCCAGTTCCGCCGCATGCAGTCCCAGCAGCGCCAGGCAGCCTTCGCTCAGATAAGGGAAGGAGACGCGGCCGTCCGGCTCGCGCAGGAACTGGTAGACCAGGCCGGGCGTGTGCGACACGATCGCGTCGAAGCGGGACTGCACGTGCTGCAGCGTCTGCACGGGGCTCTCGTCCTCGGCGACGGCGAGGATCTGCCCGTCGGCGTGGAGCAGGCGCAGCGAGACGGGGTAGCGGCTGCCGTCTTCGGTCCGGCACAGGCTGGTGCTGACGATGGCGCCGCCGGCCAGCGCCGCGTCGAACTGCTCGCGGGGCAGGGCCGGTGCCAGTGCGGCAAACGGCATGCCGATGGTGCATTGGGTGTTGCGTCGCGCGGCGGGGTTGGCATCGACGAGACACAGCGTGGCGGGATCGATCAGGTACAGCTCGGAACGGGTGGCGAGCCAGACGGCTGCCTGGCAGGAGGGGGCTGTGGTCATAACTGTGTACAATCGTTCCGCATTAGCAGGATGATACGTGAAACACCGCTCCCCATGAACAAGGCATTTGTCAAAGAGACCGACCAGGACGAGGACGACGACGTCGCGCAGGCGCCGCCGATCCCGCCCGGTGCGAAGAATTACATGACCCCGGCCGGCTACCGCCGCATCAAGGAGGAGCTGCTGCAGCTGATCGACGTCGACCGGCCGGAGGTGGTGCGCGTGGTGCATTGGGCCGCGTCGAACGGCGACCGCTCGGAAAACGGCGACTACATCTACGGCAAGCGCCGCCTGCGCGAAATCGACCGCCGCATCCGCTTCCTCACCAAGCGCCTCGACCTGGCCGAAGTGGTGGACCCCAGCGTCCACCACGGCAGCGACCAGATCTTCTTCGGCGCCACTGTCACCTACGCCAACGAGGCGGGCGAAGAGAACACCATCACCATCGTCGGCATCGACGAATTCGACCCGCTGAAAGGCAAAGTGAGCTGGATCTCCCCGATCGCCCGCACGATCACCAAGGCCCGCGAGGGCGACAGCGTGACGCTGCATACCCCGACCGGGGCCGAGGAGCTGGAGATTCTGGCGGTGTCGTATCCCGTCCCGGAAAACCGGTGACAGGCCGCTGCGGCGGACCGACCATTTTCCAAGAAATATTCCCTGAAAAGCGGTGACAGGCACCTATTTCCGGCTGCCGACGTAATATCAGCCGTTCGCGGATGTTGAGCTGGCTCAGCTTCGGTGAGTGGCTGGCTGTGACAATGGCTGGATCTTCTTCCGGGAGACCCTTATGCCACGCCGAGCTCGCTTACTCATTCCGGGGATGCCGCTTCACATCGTGCAGCGCGGGCATAATCGCCAAGCCTGCTTTTACAGCGAATCCGACTATCTCGTCTATCTTGAACGCCTGCGTGAACATGCGAGTAGCACGGGCTGTTCACTGCATGCCTACGTGTTGATGACCAACCATGTACATCTGCTGGCATCGTTCGACGACATCGCATACGCTCCCGATCTGATCCGGCTGCTTGGCCAGCAGTACAGCCTGTATCTCAATCGCCGTCTCGGCCGTACTGGCACCATCTGGGAGGGACGCTACTGGTCCTGTCCGATCCCCACCGAGCGCTACTTCCTGACTTGCCAGCAGTACATCGAGCTCAATCCCGTCGAAGCGGAAATGGTGGGGCATCAACGGCACTATCGTTGGTCCAGCTATCCGGGCAATGCAGGATTGGCTGACGACACGCTGATCTCGCCGCACGAGCTGTACCTGCGAATGGGGGCCAGCGACGCGGAGCGGCAAATCAATTATTGTCGTTCGTTCGAGGATGGCACGCTCAGCGCCCGCATCGCCGAGCTGGAGGAAGTCATGGCCAACGGCGGGAAGACAGGCGAGGCGAAGCGCCCACGTGGACGTCCAAGGAAATCGTAAGCCGCCGAATAAACCGGTGACAGGCCGCTGCGGCGGACCGACCATTTTCCAGGAAATCTTTCCAAGAAAATGGTGCCTGTCACCGTTTTTTTGGAAATGTTGCTGAAAAAATGGTGCCTGTCACCGGTTTTCTGTGTCACGCCCGCTCGCGGGTAACGCGGTTGACGCCCGCCACCCGCCGCACATTGCGCAGCAGGCCGGCGAGGTGGACGCGGTCCTTCACCTGGATGGTGAAGCGCAGCTGGTGGAGGATGTGTTCGCTGTCCTCGTCCATGCCGACGAAGGTGATGTTGCCGTCGGATTCGCCGATCTCGGCGGCCACGCGGGCGAGGATGCCTTTTTCATTGTTGATCAGCAGGCGGATGCGCGTGTCGAAGCGGCGGTTCAGCTCGCCGCCCCAGCGCACGGCGATCCACCGGTCCGGTTCCTTTTCGCGCTGGCGGCGCGCCACGGAGCAGTCGTGCGTGTGCACCTGCAGGCCCTGGTCGCGGCGCAGCTGGCCGATGACCTGGTCGCCCGGGATCGGCAGGCAGCATGCGGCCAGCTGCACGGACACGCCTTCGCTGCCGTAGATCGTCACCGGATCCAGGTCCGCCGCCGAGTTGTGGTCGATCGGCACCGACGCCGATTCGCCGCCCAGCAGGCCGAAAATGTGGCGGGCGACCAGCGCGGCCATGCGCTTGCCGATGCCGATGTCGGCATGCAGCTCTTCCATCGACTTGGCCGACGATTCGTTCAGCAGCCGCTCGACCAGCGCGTCCGGCAGTTCGGTGGACAGGCTGATCGCCGCCAGCGCCTGCTGCAGCAGCTGCCGGCCCAGCGCGATCGACTCGGGCAGGTTGATGGTGCGCAGGTGGTGGCGGATCGCCGAGCGCGCTTTACCCGTGCGGACAAACGATAGCCAGCTCGGGCTCGGCCGCGAGTCGTTGTCCGTGACGATCTCGACGATGTCGCCGTTGCGCAGCTCGGTGCGCAGCGGCGCCGGTTCGCCGTTGATCGTCACCGACACCGTGTGGTCGCCGATGCCGGTGTGGATCGCGTAGGCGAAATCGATCGGCGTGGCGCCGCGCGGCATGGCGATGATCTTCGATTTCGGCGTGAACACGTACACGGAGTCGGGGAACAGGTCGACCTTCACGTGTTCGAGGAACTCGGCCGAATCGCCCGTCTGCTGCTGGATGTCCAGCAGCGACTGCAGCCACGCATGGGTGCGCTGCTGCATGTCGGACAGGTTCGCGTCGCTGTTCTTGTACAGCCAGTGCGCCGCCACGCCCGATTCGGCCGTGCGGTGCATTTCCTGCGTGCGGATCTGGAATTCCACCGGCGTGCCGTACGGGCCGATCAGCGTCGTGTGCAGCGACTGGTAGCCGTTCAGCTTGCGGATGGCGATGTAGTCCTTGAACTTGCCCGGCATCGGCTTGTACAGCGAGTGCAACGTGCCGAGTGCCACGTAGCAGTTGGAGAAGTTGTCGACCACCACGCGGAAGCCATAGACGTCCAGCACCTGCGAGAACGTCAGCTGCTTGGTGCGCATCTTCTGGTAGATGCCGTACAGGGTTTTCTCGCGGCCGTACACTTCGGCCGTGATGCCGGCCATGGCCAGCGTGTTCTTGACGGAGTCGAGGATCTTGCCGACCACTTCGCGCCGGTTGCCGCGCGCCGCCTTGACGGCCTTGGCCAGCACGTTGAAGCGCATCGGGTGCAGGTGCTCGAACGACAGGTCCTGCAGTTCGCGGTAGATATTGTTCAGGCCGAGGCGGTGGGCGATGGGCACGTACACTTCCATCGTTTCCTTGGCGATGCGCTGCTTCTTGGCCGGCGCCATCACATCCAGCGTGCGCATATTGTGCAGCCGGTCGGCCAGCTTGATCAGGATGACGCGCACGTCCGACGCCATCGCCAGCAGCATCTTGCGGAAGTTCTCCGCCTGCGCCTCGATCTGGCTCTGGAACTCGATCTTCTCCAGCTTCGACAGGCCGTCCACCAGCTGCGCGACGGGGGCGCCGAAGCGCTCGATCAGTTCTTCCTTCTTGACGTCCTGGTCTTCCATCACGTCGTGCAGCAGCGCGGCCATGATGGCCTGCGCATCGAGCTTCCAGTCCGCGCAGATCTCCGCCACGGCGATCGGGTGCGAGATATACGGTTCGCCCGATTTGCGCACCTGGCCGAGGTGCATCTCGTCCGAAAAGCGATATGCTTCCTTGACCTTTTTCAGGTCCGGCTCGGCCATGTATTCGGCCAGCTTTTCGGTGAGATGGGAAATCGTGGCGACGCCCGCGGGAATCAGCGGCGCGGCAAGGGGAGACGTGGAGATGACGGGTGCGGCGGCAGCATCCGCGTCCGGCCGGGGCTTGGCCGAACGCCGGCCCCGCGAGGCGGGGCGATCGGTGATGCTGGGATCGACGGGCAGGTTCATGGATGCTCGGAGATGTCGACTTTAGAACCTGTGGCAGTACCTGGGGAACCGGGTTCCAAAATTACATCGGGACCTTTTTCAGCATTTCCAGGCCGACCTTGCCGGCGGCGATTTCACGCAGGGCCAGCACGGTTGGCTTGTCCTTGGCATCCACCTTCGGGGTGTGGCCCTGCAGCAGCTGGCGCGCGCGGTAGGTTGCAGCCAGCGTCAGCTGGAAGCGGTTCGGCACATTCTGCAGGCAATCTTCGATGGTAATACGGGCCATGGTGTAACTCCTGGATTCTGGAAAAGGGTGATTTTGTTCGGGCTGAATCTTCGGGCTGAATCTTCGGCTGATGCTTCAGTCGTGCTGCTCGGCGTGGATGCCCAGTTGGGCAAACAGCGAAGCATTGCGGGCCGCCTGTTGCGCAAACCGGCAACGGGCCGATCGGACGATCGCGCTCAGTTCAAGCAAGGCGACCGGAAACTCTTCATTGATAATAACATACTCGAACTCGGGCGCGTGCGCGATTTCGCCGCCGGCGGCCAGCAGGCGCCGGGTGATCACGTGCGGTTCGTCCTGGCCGCGCTTGTGCAGCCGTTCTTCCAGCGCCGCGATGGACGGCGGCAGGATGAACACGCCGAACGCCTGCGGATACTGCTTCTTCACCTGGCGGGCACCCTGCCAGTCGATTTCCAGCAGGATGTCGGTGCCGGCCCGCGTCTGCTCTTCGACGAACAGCCGCGACGTGCCGTAGTAGTTGCCGTGCACTTCCGCCCATTCGATGAACTCGCCCGCTTCGGCGCGCTGGACAAAGTCCTCGGCCGTCGTGAAGAAGTACTCGCGGCCGTGCTCCTCGCCCGGGCGGGGCGGGCGCGTGGTCGTCGAAATCGACAGTTTGATCGTGGGTTCCTGCGCCAGCAGCGCGTTGACCAGCGTGGACTTGCCCGCGCCGGAAGGCGCCGCAACCATGAACAGGCTGCCGGAGAAGTGTTGAGTCATTTGCAATCCCGGTTCGCAGGCCGTGGCCCAAAGGCGTATTTTACCAAGAGCAAGGGGCGAACAACAGAGGGGAAATGCGCATGCCCTGGCGTCGGCTCGGGCATGGGGGACACTGCGGCGCTTACTCGAGGTTCTGCACCTGTTCGCGCATCTGCTCGATCAGCAGCTTCAGCTCCATCGACGCGTCGGCCAGCTCCTTGACGGAGGCCTTGGCGCCCAGCGTGTTGGCTTCGCGATTGAGTTCCTGCATCATGAAGTCGAGGCGCTTGCCGACCTGGCCGCCTTTCTTGAGGATGTGGCGCGTCTCGGTCAGGTGGGCGGACAGGCGGCCCAGTTCCTCGGCCACGTCGATGCGGATGCCGTACAGGATCACTTCCTGGCGGATGCGTTCCATCGCATCCTGGCGCGACAGGCTCGCGTTGGAACCCTGCGATGCCAGGCCCAGCGCTTCCTGCATGCGTTCGATGGCTTTCTGCTGGAAGGCGGCGACCACCTGCGGGATCAGCGGGGTGATGCGCTTGACGATGGCTTCCATCGCCTCGATGCGCGACACCAGCATCGCTTCGAGGGCGGCGCCTTCGCGCTGGCGGCTGGTGACGAAGGCGCTGGTGGTGCGGGCCATCAGGGCCGCCACGTCGGCCTGCAGCGTTTCCTGGCCGATCTGCGCTTCCTCGATGACGCCCGGCCAGCGCAGCAGCTCGGCCACGGACATCGCCTGGGCGCCGGCGAAGTGCTTGCTGACTTCGCCCTGCAGGCGGGCCAGTTCGTTCAGCAGCGGGGTATTCAGTGCCTGGGTGCCGGCGCCGGCCGCCTTGCGGCCGAAACTGAGCCGGATTTCCACCTTGCCGCGCGTGATGGCGGCCATGATGGCGGCACGCATATCGGGTTCGAGGGCACGTAAATCGTCGTTGATGCGGAACTGCAGGTCAAGGAAACGGGAATTGACACTCTTGATTTCGATGGTCAGAGTTCCCGCCGCGCTTTCGCTGGTCGCCACCGCGTAGCCCGTCATGCTGGAAATGCTCAATGGATATCCCCGATTTTGTCTTTACAATACATGGTTTCGTCCACACAATCCGGTCGTTAGCGCAAGGACTCATATGGCTGCACAAAACAACGCTCCGTTGCCGGATGGACTCGAATTAGCTGGATACCGCATTGTAAAGAAAATTGCGTCCGGTGGGTTCAGTATCGTCTACCTGGCCTATGACGCAGAAGGCAATGCGGTCGCCATCAAGGAATATTTACCAAGCGCACTGGCATTACGTCAAGAGGGAGAATTGATCCCTGCCGTATCGAAAAACAACCTTCCCGTCTTTAGAATCGGGCTGAAATGCTTTTTCGAAGAGGGTCGGGCACTGGCACGAATTTCGCACCCGAATGTTGTAAGCGTGTTGAATTTCTTCCGCGCTAACGAAACCGTGTACATGGTAATGGCCTATGAATCGGGCCATTCGCTGCAGGAGCATATTGCCCGGCAACGCGCAAAAGGGGGGCGGATCGGCGAAGCGTTTATCCGCCAGATATTCACGCAGGTACTGAAAGGACTGCGCGAAGTGCATGCCAACCAGTTACTGCACCTGGATTTAAAACCGGCGAATATCTACCTGCGCACCGATGGCACGCCGATGCTGCTCGATTTTGGTGCAGCCCGCCAGACGATCAATACCGAAGCCCTGATGCTGACGCCGATGTACACGCCCGGTTTCGCCGCGCCGGAATTGACCGTCAAGACGGAACCGCTGGGGCCGTGGACGGATGTGTACGGCATCGGCGCGTCGATGTTCGCCTGCATGGCCGGCTCGCCGCCGCAGCCGGCCGACCAGCGCCGCAAGGACGACCGCATGGCCGACCACTTCAACCGCTTGCACCTGCGCTATGCACCGGGCCTGGTGGAGCTGGTGCGCAAAGCGCTGGCGGTGGATCCGCTGCAGCGCCCGCAAAGCCTGTTCGAGCTGCAGAAGGGCCTGCAGGAGCTGCCGTTGCCGGCCGCCGCCGCTGTGCCGCCGGCCCCCGCGGGCGGCATCTTCGACCGCCTGCGCGGCCTGGCGCGCCGTTTCGGCCGCACCGGCACCGCGCCGGACACCTTGCAGGGCTGACCGATGCAATTCTCCGTGTACCAGGAAAGCCATATCGGCGGGCGCAAGATGAACCAGGACCGCATGGGCTACAGCTTCACGCGCGATGCGCTGCTGCTGGTGCTGGCCGACGGCATGGGCGGCCACGTGCGCGGCGAAGTGGCGGCCACCATCGCGCTGCAGACGATCTCCGCGCTGTTCCAGCAGCGCGCCACGCCGTACGTGAAGGGGCCGGAGCGCTTCCTGCTCGATGCCTGCCATGCCGCCCACCGCGACATCCACCGCTATGCCGAGGCGCACGGCATGGACGAGGCGCCGCGCACGACCATCGTGGTGTGCATCGTCCAGCACAATGTGGCCACCTGGGCCCATTGCGGCGATTCGCGGCTGTACTGGCTGCGCGGCGGGCGGATCCAGGCCCGCACGCGCGACCACTCGCACGTGGAAAGCCTGATCGAGCGGGGCATGGTGCCGCCGGAAGCGCGCGCCACCCATCCGGACCGCAACAAGCTGTACAACTGCCTGGGCGCCGAGCATGCGCCGAAGGTGGACGTGTCCGGCCGCGCCAGCCTGCTGCCCGGCGACGTGATGCTATTATGCTCGGACGGCCTGTGGGCCGCGCTGCCCGAGCAGGAGCTGGTCGATACGCTGTCCACCCATGCCGTGGTGCGTGCCGTGCCGGACCTGCTGCGCTCGGCGCTGCGCCGTACCGGTACCGCCAGCGACAACGTCACCGGCCTGGCCATCGCGTGGCAGGGCGACGGCGAGCCGGCCGCGGCAGGTTCGACGATGATCTCGACCGAAACGCTGGCCGGCGACGTGCACAGCACCACCATCGCCCCGCAACTGCCCGCCGACCCGTTCGACGATGCCGAAATCGAAAAAGCCATCGCGGAAATCCGCGGTGCGATCGAAAAATCCTCCCAACTCCTTAAATAAGATCACCATGACTTTTGACTCCCGCCCGAGCGGCCGCGCCGTCGACCAGCTGCGCGCCGTGCACCTGACCCGCCACTACACCAAACACGCCGAAGGCTCCGTGCTGATCGAATGCGGCGACACGAAAGTGATCTGCACCGCCAGCATCGAAGAGCGTGTTCCCGGCTTCCTGAAGGGTAAAGGGCAGGGCTGGATGACGGCCGAATACGGCATGCTGCCCCGCTCGACGCACTCGCGCATGGACCGCGAGGCGGCCCGCGGCAAGCAGAGCGGCCGCACGCAGGAAATCCAGCGCCTGATCGGCCGCTCGCTGCGCGCCGCCTTCGACCTGGAAGCCTTTGGCGAACGCACGCTGAACCTCGACTGCGACGTGATCCAGGCCGACGGCGGCACGCGCACCGCATCGATCACCGGCGCGATGGTCGCCGCCTACGACGCGTTCTCCACGCTGGTCGACAAGGGCCTGATCCCGGCCATCCCGGTGAAGCACTTCGTGGCCGCGATCTCCGTCGGCGTGTATCAAGGCACGCCGGTGCTGGACCTGGACTACACGGAAGACTCCGCCTGCGACACGGACATGAACGTGATCATGACGGACGCCGGCCACTTCGTCGAAGTGCAGGGCACCGCCGAAGGCGCCGCCTTCGACCGCGCCACGATGAACCGCCTGCTCGACCTGGCCGACACCGGCATCGCCGACCTGATCAGGCTGCAGAAGCAGACTCTCGGCCTGGCGGGGTAAAATAGCTGCCCCGAAAACCGGTGACAGGCACCATTTTTTGAGAAACATTGCAAAATAAATAGTCGGTACGCCGCAGCGGCCTGTCACCGGTTTTTTTTGTAACGCAGATTGCTCTCATGACTCAAAAACTGATCCTTGCCTCGAATAACGCGGGCAAACTGAAAGAATTCAATGCGTTGCTGGCCACCGTCGGGTTCGACGTGCATGCGCAGGGCGAGTACGGCGTGCCGGAGGCGGAGGAGCCGTTCGCCACCTTCGTCGAGAACGCGCTGGCGAAGGCCCGCCATGCGGCGCGGCTGACGGGGCTGCCGGCGCTGGCCGACGATTCCGGCGTCTGCGTCAACGCGCTGGGTGGCGCGCCGGGCGTGTATTCGGCGCGCTTTGCGGGCGAGCCGAAATCGGATGCGCGCAACAACGAGAAGATGATCGCCGAGCTGGCCCAGCATGAGGACAAGTCCGCGTACTACTACTGCGTGCTGGTATTCGTGCGCCATGCCGACGATCCGCAGCCGGTGATCGCCGATGGCGTGTGGCGCGGCGTGATGCAGGCCGAGCCGCGCGGCGATGGCGGCTTCGGCTACGATCCGTATTTCTACGTGCCCGAGCTGGGCAAGAGCGCCGCCGAACTGGCGCCGGAAGAGAAGAACCGCCTGTCGCACCGCGGCCAGGCCTTGCGCGCACTGGTAGAGAAGCTGAAATGATCCCCATCAAACCGGTCGGCGCGAAGGTCACGCCGGCCCGCACCATCGATTCCGCGGCCGGCGTGGCCGCCCAGTATCTGCAGCCGGGCGCGCTGAACCTGGCCGCGCTGCCGCCGCTGGCGCTGTACATCCACTGGCCGTGGTGCGTGCGCAAGTGCCCGTACTGCGACTTCAACTCGCACGAAGCCAAGGGTGAAGTCCCCGAGAAGGAATATCTCGATGCGCTGCGGGCCGACCTGGAAATGGCGCTGCCGCTGATCTGGGGCCGCAAAATCTACACGGTGTTCATCGGCGGCGGCACGCCGAGCCTGATGTCGGCGGCGGGACTGGACCGGCTGATGTCGGACCTGCGCACGCTGCTGCCGCTCGATGCCGAGGCCGAGATCACGATGGAAGCGAACCCCGGCACCTTCGAGGCGGAGAAGTTCCGCAGCTACCGGGCCAGCGGCATCAACCGGCTGTCGATCGGCATCCAGAGCTTCAACGACCGGCACCTGCAGGCGCTGGGCCGCATCCACGACGATGGCGAGGCGCGCCGCGCCGTCGAGATCGCGCAGGCGAACTTCGACAACTTCAACCTGGACCTGATGTACGCGCTGCCGTCGCAGACGCTGGACGAAGCGCGCACCGACCTGGCCACGGCGCTGTCGTTCCGGCCGCCGCACCTGTCGCTGTATCACCTGACGATGGAACCGAACACGGTCTTTGCAAAATATCCGCCGCAGCTGCCGGACGACGACGCCAGCGCCGACATGCAGGACCTGATTGCGGAGATGACGCGCGAAGCAGGCTACGGCCACTACGAAGTGTCGGCCTATGCGCAGCCGGGCCGCCGCGCGCGCCACAACCTGAACTACTGGCAGTTCGGCGACTACCTGGGCATCGGCGCCGGTGCGCACACCAAGCTGTCGTTCCCGCACCGCGTGCTGCGCCAGGCCCGCTACAAGCATCCGAAGTCGTACATGGAGCAGGTCAAGGCGGGCACGCCGGTGCAGGAGGAAACCGAGATCGGCCGCGACGAGATGGGCTTCGAGTTCATGCTCAATGCGCTGCGGCTGCAGGACGGCTTCGCGCCGAACCTGTTTGCCGAGCGCACCGGCCTGGCGCTGAACACCATCGAGAAGCAGCTGAACGCGGCCGAGGCCAAAGGCCTGCTGTACCGCGATCACATGATCATCAGGCCGACAGAGCTCGGCCAGCGCTTCCTGAACGACCTGCAGCAGATTTTCCTGGACGGCTAGGCAGCGCCACCACGTTGTCGCGGCGGGCCGGCTGCGTGCCGGCCGCTTCCAGCTTGAACGACGCTGCCACCCGGGCCAGGCCGGCCGCCTGTTCGCGCATCGCGGCTGCCGCCTGCGCCGCATCGTCCACCAGCGTGGCGTTCTGCTGCGTCACCTGGTCGATCTGCGCGATCGCCTCGTTGACCTGGTCGATGCCGGCACTCTGTTCGCGGCTGGCGCTGGTGATCTCGGCGATGACGTCGGTTACCCGGTGCACGCTCGACACCACGTCGGCCATCGTCGTTCCTGCCTCGCGCACCAGGTGCGTGCCCTGGTCCACCTGCTGCACCGAGTCGCCGATCAGCGCCTTGATCTCGCGCGCCGCGCCGGCCGAACGCTGGGCCAGGTTGCGCACTTCCGAAGCCACCACCGCGAAGCCGCGGCCTTGCTCTCCAGCCCGCGCCGCTTCCACGGCCGCGTTCAATGCGAGGATATTCGTCTGGAACGCGATGCCGTCGATGGTGGCGATGATGTCGACGATCTTGCGCGACGACGCATCGATCGAGGCCATCGTCTGCACCACCTGGTCGACGATGCTGCCGCCGCGCGCCGCCACGTCCGATGCGGCCTGCGCCAACTGGTTCGCCTGCAGCGCGTTGTCGGCGTTCTGGCGCACGGTGGACGTCAGTTCTTCCATCGACGATGCCGTCTCTTCCAGCGAACTGGCCTGCTGTTCGGTGCGCGCCGACAGGTCCAGGTTGCCGGCTGCGATGCGGTCCGCGTCCTGCTCGATCGACACGGTGCCCGTCTGCACCTGGCTGACCATCGTGCGCAGCGCATCGTTCATGCCGCGCAGCGCCCGCATCAGGTCGCCGATCTCGTCGCGCGCCACGCGGTCGTCGAAGCGGTGCGTCAGGTCGCCGGCGGCAACCGTGTGCGCTACGTCCAGCGCGTCGTGCAATGGCTTGGTGATGCTGCGCGAGATGAACCACGCGCACGCGCTGCCGGCCGCCACCAGCAGTGCCGACAGCACAAGCATCCACTGCGTGCTGCGCGTGTTGGCCGCATCGATTGCCGCGGCGGCGTCGTCGATCGCCTTGCGCTGTTCGTCCAGCAGGGCCCGGACGGCGGCCATGTAGGCATCCGCCGCGGGCACGAACGCTTCGCGGTACAGACGTTCGGCGGCCGCTTCGTCGCCGGCCTTCTTCGCGTTCATCACCTTCGTTTTCGCTTCCTGGTTGCGCACGCGCGCGGCGGACAGGTCGCGGAACAGCGCGCGTTCGATATCCGTATCCAGCAATCCTTCGATCTGCTTCATCAGCGCCGTGCCCTGTTTCGTGCCGGCGGCAATCGCGTCGGCAAACGTCACGGACAGCGTGGGGTCGCTGCTGCGCGCGATCAGCGCGGTGCGGGCATTGGCGGTGTGGATCAGCGGCGTCCAGTCGGCCACCGCGCGTTCCTTGGCCAGCGGCCGGGCCATCATCTGGCGTGTGGCCTCGGCGGCCTGGCGCGCGTTCAGCAGCGCGGTGACGGTACCCGCCACGCCCAGCAGCAGCACGATGGCGAAGCCGGCGGCAAGGCGGGTGGTGATGCGTAAGTTCGACAGCAATTGCATGGTTTCTCCGTTGCGTGACAAGGTTACCCGGCCAGTATGGCCCCGGTCTCCGCAGCGGCGGCAGCACTTTCTGTGGGGAATGACTTTCAGTTGCTAGGTAGCAACAAATAGTTATTTTAGGGGTATTGTTGGCGGTTCACTATATGGTTGCAAGTCGCATATCGGGTTTCTCGATCCATCGGGCGAGCGCCTCGGCCATGCGTTCGCTCTCGCCGATCGCGAAGGTCCAGTCGCGGATGCGCGCCGCGTGGTCCTGGCCATAGGCCTTGAAGTCGTTCCGGTCCGGCAGCTTGCGGTTCGGCAGGCGCGCCACGAAGTCGGGCGATGGCGAGACGAGGATCATGTTGTCCATGCACGCATCGCTGGCGCGACGCCAGGGCAGCGACTTGTCCAGCCAGCCCGGCACGATGTGGTCGGTGAAGTGCGGGTACAGCACCAGGTCCGCATCGCGCTGGTAGGGCAGGTGCAGGTGGTAGTCGATCAGGCCGCCATCCCAGTAGGCGCCGGGCGGCGCGCCGGCGATGTCGCGCACCGCCTGCAGCACCAGCGGGATCGAGCCGGACGCCAGCAGCGCATCGCGCAGGTTGGCATCATCGAGTGTGACGAAGCGCGCATCGAACGCGTCGAAGCTCTCGCGCAGCCACGCGCCGCTGTCCCGTGCATCGTGGAACAGCACGCGCTCCATCGCGCCGGCCAGCCGCGCCCGCGACACGGCATTGCCGGCCGCGGCGAGCAGGAAGCCAGCCATCTCGCGCCAGCGCACGTCGCCCGTGTTGGCCAGCGCGCCGATGCCGCGCGCCGTGATGACGGACACGCGGTGGTGCGGATGCCGCAGCACTTCGGCGCCGTGCCCGTCGAGGAAGGCATCCAGCAATTCACGCACCTTGTTCGTTACATAAGCCGCATCCACCTTGGCCGGATAGGTCTGGTGCGTGTAGTGGTGCGCGAGCCTCCTGAACGCGGCCGCGGGATCGGCGAAGGCGGCAGCGGCCATCCGCCACGCGCCGATCGACGCGCCGATCAGCCGGAGTTCGCGCGGCGCCTGCGGCAGCCATGCGCCGAACAACCACTGGTCGATGCCGTTCAGGATCAGCCCTTTCGGGCCGCCCGCCGCGGCGGGAACGATGGCGATGTCGGCCGGCTGCAGGCCTTCCTTGGCGATGCGGGCCGCGGCGCGGGGGCCGAGGCGGATGGTGATGGGGGAGGTCATGCGGTATTGTAGATCGGGGACTGTCCCTGCAAGGGACTGTCCCCGGGGGTGATTTTGACGTTATCGGTGCACAGCTGGAAAAACAACCGATGGCACAGCCGGATCGCCGTACCGCCCCAACTACCGCAACCCGCCCCCCAGCGCCCGATACAAGTCGATGGCACTGGTCGTGCGCAGCAGCCGCGCCTGCACCAGCTGCTGCTCGGCGGTGAACAGCTCGCGCTGCGCGTCGAGCACGTCCAGCGAGCTGGCCACGCCGTTGTCGAAGCGCAGCGTCAGCAGCTGCAGCCGCGCGGCCTGCGCATCCTGGATCGCGCGTTGCGCCGCCACCTGGTCGCCCAGGTAATCGCGCGCCGCCAGTGCATCGGCCACTTCGCGGAACGCCACCTGGATCGTCTTCTCGTAGTCCGCCACGGCGAGATTCTTGCGCACTTCGGCCAGCGACAGGTTGGCGCGGTTGCGGCCCCCGTCGAAGATCGGCAGCGTCAGTTGCGGCGCGAACGACCAGGTGTCGTTGCCGCTGTCGAACAGGCCCGAAAACGCCGGGCTGGCGCTGCCGATGGCTGCCGTCAGCGAGATGCGGGGGAAGAACGCCGCGCGGGCCGCGCCGATGTTCGCATTGGCAGCCAGCAGCCGCTGCTCGGCGGCGCGGATGTCCGGCCGGCGCGCGATCAGGTCGGACGGCAATCCCGCCGGCACGGCGCTCATCGCATCGATGGCGGCATCGTCGGCCATCGCGCCGGTGGCCTGCGCGAGCGGCGCGCCGACCAGCAGCGTCAGCGCGTTCTGTGCCTGCGCCCGTTCGCGCGCCAATGCCAGCGCGGATGCATGAGCCGTTTCCATCAGTGTTTCGTTGGAGCGCACGTCCAGCAGCGACGACGCGCCCGCATCGAGCCGCTGGCGCGTCAGGTCGAAGGTGCGGCGGCGCGCTTCATACGTGCGTTGCGCCAGTGCCAGCTGCTCCGCGTTGGCACGCTCGGTGAAATAAGCCTTCGCCACTTCCGCGACGAGACCGATCTGCGCCGCCTGCCGCGCCTCGTCGGTGGCCAGGTAGGTGGCCAGCGCCGCGGCCGACAGGTTGCGCACGCGGCCCAGGTAATCCAGTTCGAACGATGTGATCGACAACTGCGCGTCATAGCGTTCGCCGACCGTGCTCTGGCCGGTGGCATTGGCAAAGCCCGGCGTGCGGGCGCGCGTACCGGACAGGCCGGCATTCAGCGATGGCAGCCGGTCGGCCCGCTGGATGTTGTAGGCGGCGCGAGCTTCCTCGATGCGCAGCGCGGCCGTGCGCAGGTCGCGGTTGTTGTCGAGCGCTGTGGCGATCAGCTGCTGCAGGCGCTCGTCCGCGAAGAACTCGCGCCAGCCCGTATCGACGGCCGCCCGCCCGACTGACGGCGGCGCGCCCTTGCCATCGGCTGCCGTTGGATTGGCGGGGAAGTCCGCCGCCACCGGCGCGGCCGGCTGCTCGTAGTTGGGCGCCAGCGAGCATGCCGACAGCAAGCCGACAGCCAGCAATGTCCAACGAAGCTTCATGGCTTCACCTCCGGCATGTCCATCTCGTGCGCGGCAAGGCGCCGCTGGCGTTCACTGCCTTTGAAGATGCGGCGGGTGACGACGAAGAACACGGGCACGAGGAACACGGCCAGCACGGTGGCCGTGATCATGCCGCCCATCACGCCCGTGCCGATGGCGCGCTGGCTGGCCGAGCCGGCACCGCTGGCGACAACCAGCGGCAGCACGCCGAGGATGAAGGCCAGCGACGTCATGATGATGGGCCGGAAGCGCAGGTGCACCGCCTCCAGCGTCGCCTCGACGAGGCCCATGCCGCCCGCCTGCAGGTCCTTGGCGAATTCGATGATCAGGATCGCGTTCTTGGCCGACAACCCGATGATGGCGATCAGGCCCACCTTGAAGTAGACGTCGTTGGGCAGGTCGCGCAGGTGCGCGCCGAGCAGCGCACCGAGCACGCCCAGCGGCACCACCAGCAGCACGGCGATCGGGATCGACTCGCTTTCGTACAGCGCGGCCAGCACGAGGAAGGCGGCCAGCAGCGACAGCGCGAACAGCATCGGCGCCTGCGCGCCGGACGTGCGCTCCTCCAGCGACTGGCCGGTCCATTCGATGCCGAAGCCGGGCGGCAGCTGCGCGGCGAGACGTTCCAGTTCCGCCATCGCTTCGCCCGTGCTGTGGCCCGGCGCCGCATCGCCCGTCAGCTTGATCGCGGGATAGCCGTTGTAGCGCACCAGCTGCACGGGGCCGTGGATCCACCGCGTAGTGGCGAATGCGGAGAAGGGCACCATGTTCCCTCCGCTGCTGCGGACATTCAGGCGCAGGATGTCGGACGGCTGCATGCGCCGGCTCTGGTCCGCCTGCACGACCACGCGCTGCTGGCGGTTGCTGCTGTTGAAGTCATTGACGTACGAGGAGCCGAGGCCCGCCGACAGCGTGGCGTTGATGTCGGCGAACGTCACGCCCAGTGCCTGCGCCTTTTCGCGGTCGATGTCCACCTGCAGCTGCGGCGCGTCTTCCAGCCCCTCGGGCCGGACGCCTTTCAGCACGGTGCTCTTGCCGGCCAGGCCGAGCAGCTGGTTGCGCGCATCGACCAGCGCCGCGTGACCCAGCGAACTGCGGTCCTGCAGCCGCGCTGTGATGCCCGTGGCGTTACCGAGCTCGCGGATCGGCGGCGGCGACAGGGGAAATACCACCGCATCGGGAATGCCGGACAGCGCGCCGAAAGCACGGCCGGCGAGATCGGTGGCCGACTGGCCCCTGCCCCGGTCGCCCCAGTCTTTCAACGGCACGAACACGAGGCCGGCGTTCTGGCCGTTGCCGGAAAACGAAAAGCCCGCCACCGCGATCGTGCGCGCCACCTCGGGCTGCTTGCGGAAGTAGGCATCGACCTGCGCCAGCACGGCCTCGGCCCGCGCGCGCGACGCACCGGGCGGCAACTGCACATTGGTCACGATATAGCCCTGGTCCTCGTTGGGCAGGAACGACGACGGCAGCTTGATGTACAGCCACGCAACGAGGGCCAGCAGGACGGCAAACACCAGCATGAAGCGGCCGGTGCGCGTGAGGATCTTTGCGATCAGGCCCTGGTAGCCGGTGGCCGTGCGGGCGAACCGGCGGTTGAACCAGCCGAAGAAGCCCCGCTTTTCGACGTGGCTGCCTTTCTCGACGGGCTTCAATATGGTGGCGCACAGTGCCGGCGTCAGGGTCAGCGCCATCAGTGCGGAAAACGCCATCGACGCCACCATCGACAGCGAGAACTGCCGGTAGATGGCGCCCACCGCGCCGCCGAAGAAGGCCATCGGCACGAACACGGCGATCAGCACCAGCGTGATGCCGATGATCGCGCCGGTGATCTGCGACATCGCCTTGCGGGTTGCATCGCGCGGCGACAGGCCTTCTTCCGTCATGATCCTTTCCACGTTTTCCACCACGACGATGGCATCGTCGACGAGGATGCCGATGGCCAGCACCATGCCGAACATCGTCAGCACATTGATGGAATAGCCGAACATCTGCATCGCCGCTAAGGTGCCCATCAATGCCACCGGTACGACGATGGTCGGGATGATCGTGTAGCGGAAGTTCTGCAGGAACAGGTACATCACGAGGAACACCAGCAGCACGGCCTCGAAAAGTGTCTTGACCACCTCCTCAATGGAGATCTTGACGAAGGTGGAGGTATCGTACGGCACCGTGTACTTCAGGCCGGGCGGGAAGAACTTCTGCAGCTCGTCCATCTTGGCTTTCACCAGGTTGGCGGTGGCCAGCGCATTGCCCGTCAGCGACTGCTGCACGGCGATGGCCACGAACGGCTGCCCGTTCAGCCGCGCGCTGATGTTGTAGTTCGAGCCGCCCATTTCCAGCCGGGCCACGTCGCCCAGCCGCACCGCCGAACCGTCCGGATTTGCGCGCAGCACGATCCGGCGGAACTCCTCGATGGACGTCAGCTGCCCCGTGACAACTACCGGCGCCGTCGTGGCCTGCGTGGCGGGCGAGGGCAGGTCGCCGATGGTGCCGGACGTGACCTGGGCGTTCTGCGCGCGGATCGCCGCCGTCACGTCGCCCATGTTCAGTTTCAATCCGGTCAGCTTATTCGGATCGACCCACACGCGCAAGGCCCGTTCGGTGCCGAACAGCTGCGCCTGGCCCACGCCGGGAATCCGTTTCACTTCGTTGAGCACGTTGCGGGCCATGTAGTCGCCGATGGCCGTCGGATCCATCCGCCCGTCCGTCGAATACAGGCCGACGAACATCAGGATGTTCGAACGGGCCTTGTTGACCTGCACGCCCTGCTGCGTGACGGCCTGCGGCAGCCGCGATTCGACGCGCTTGATGCGGTTCTGCACATCGACGGCGGCGATGTCCGGATTGGTGCCCGGCACGAAGGTGACGGTGATCGTCACGCCGCCGGTGGCATTGCTCTCCGACTCCACGTACTGCAGGCCTTCGGCGCCATTCATCTCCTGCTCGATGACGCTGGTGACGGCATCGTCGAGCACCTGCGCGGTGGCGCCGGGATAGGTGGCCGTGACGACGATCGACGGCGGCGCGATGGTGGGGTACTGCGCCACCGGCAGCACGGTGATCGCCAGCGCGCCACCCAGCAGGATGAACAGCGCGATGACCCATGCGAACACGGGCCGGTCGATGAAGAACCTTGGCATTTACGCCCCCGTCTTTGGCGCAGCGGTTTTCGTGCCTTGCCATGCCTGCGGCGTCACCTGCGCGCCCGGCTTGGCTTTCTGGAAGCCTTCGACGATGATGCGCTCGCCGCCTTTCAGGCCCGAGCTGACGATCCATTTGTCGCCCGCCGATGCTTCGGCCTTCACGGGCTGCGCGATCACCTTGTTGTCCGCGCCGACGATCATCACGGACGAGCCTTCCGCGCCGCGCACGATGGCCTGCTGCGGCACGGTGATCGCCGCTTCGTCGATGCCCTGTTCGAGTCGCGCCCGCACATACATCCCCGGCAGCAGCGTGCGTTTCGGATTGGGGAATTCGGCGCGCAGCGACACGGTGCCGGTGCTCTCGTCCACCGCCGCATCGGCGAACAGCAGCTTGCCCGCTTCGGAGAAGGCTTCGCCGGTTTCCGTCAGCAGCGTCACGCGCGCCTGGTCCTTGCCGGCGCTTTTCAGGCGGCCGCTGGCCAGCGCCTGCCGCAGCTGCAGCAGTTCGGTGGACGACTGCGTGACCGTCACGTAGATGGGATCGAGCTGCTGCACCAGCGCCATCGGCGTCGCTTCGCCCTGGCCGACCAGCGCGCCTTCGGTCACGAGGGCGCGGCCCACGCGGCCGGAGATCGGCGCCGTCACGGTCGCATAGCCTAGCGTCAGGCCGGCCGTCTGGCGCGCGGCCTTGGCGGTCGCCAGTTCGGCGGCCGACTGCTTCTGCGCCGTCACCGCATCATCGTACTCCTGCTGGCTGACGGCCTGCGCCGCCAATAGCGGTTTATACCTTTTCTCGCGGATATTGGCCTGCGCCAGGTTCGCCTCGGCCTTCTGCACGGCCGCTTCGGCGCTGGCGAAACCGGCCTGGAATTCGGCCGGGTCGATGCGGAACAGCACCTGGCCCGCCTTCACGTCCGAGCCTTCGTCGAACACGCGTTTCAGTACGATGCCCGGCGTGCGTGCCCGCACCTGCGCCACGCGGAACGCCTCCACGCGGCCCGGCAGTTCATCGGTGACGGCCACCGCGGCCGCAGCGACGGTAACGACGGACACGGTGGGCGGCGGCGGGGCGGCCGGCGGGGCATCCTTCTTCCCGCAGGCCGCCAGCAGCGGCAACGTCATGAAGACAGCGGCGACAGCGCAGCAACGAGGGACGGATCGCATGGATGTCTCGTATTCGAAGTGGTTTGAAGGTGACTTCGCCGGGTACTGCGGGTGGGGTGATGAAACATTCTATATCACCGTTATTGGTAATGTTCGGTATATTTTTTTCGTCTGCGGATGCGTTGAAAGGTGCTGCCGGCATGGCGGTCGTCGCCCGGCAGATCGGCTGCGTTGCGGCATCGGGCTGGCAAGAGGCGGCAAGCAGAAAGGCGGTGCGCGTTGGCTCGTGCGTTGCCGGACCGGGACGGGGCCGTCACCATGCCGGCAAAAGGCGGTCGGCAGGAAAACGGCGGGATGTCGGGGCGGATGGTAGCCTCAGACGCAGGCGGCAGGCGGCAGGCGGCAGGCGGCGGATGGTGCGTACATGGCGGGGCGGCCGGTGGACGCGTGCGTGGGCGGCGCGATGACAGGGCGGGCGGTGCGCGGCGATGACAGGGCGGCGAGGCGCGGCGGATAAGGGGACGGACGTCGGCCGCGGGCGGCAAATGACGGGCGGCCGACTGCGAGTGGCATGCGGAGGCCGGCGGGTAGAGGGTGGCGAGCGGCCCGGGTTGCAGGCCTACACCAAACGGTGGCGAGAAGACAGGGGGGCCGTATGCCGCGGAAGCGGTTTTACTAAAACCTGCGATCCACTGCTACCTTGCGATAACGGGCACTGTTTCGCTATAACGAATACGATTCTTTACTAAAATTTCGCCGTAAGAAGATCCGAGCCATGCGAATATTTTGATATGGTATTTTTAGTAGAGGTCAGCACGTGTCATTATCCGTTCGCACTGATTAGCGCCCGTTAGTAAATCGCGATTTTCGGGCTACCCACCCCCAATAGACCGGCGGCGACACCGCTCCGCGCAGGACGCTGGTGCATCGCCCGCACCGGTCGGGCGTAAAAAAAGGAGCCGAAGCTCCTTTTCGCATCACCTCCGGGCAGCCGCTCAGCGCATGCCGGAAATGATCTGTTTCAGCTTGCCCGAATCGGCGCAGAAGGCGCGGATGCCTTCGGCCAGCTTCTCGGTAGCCATCGCGTCTTCGTTCAGCATGAAGCGGAAGGTTTTTTCGTCCATCGCGATCTTGCCCTGCGCGCCGGCGCTGTCGGCGGACAGCTTGCGCTCCACCGGGCCGGTCGTGTCGGCCAGCTTCTGCAGCAAATCCGGGCTGATCGTCAGCAGGTCGCAGCCGGCCAGTTCCAGGATCTGGCTCGTGTTGCGGAAGCTGGCGCCCATCACTTCCGTCTTGTAGCCGAACTTGCGGTAGTAGGCGTAGATGCGCTTGACCGACTGCACGCCCGGATCTTCGGCGCCCACGTAGTCGATGCCGGTCTGCTTCTTGTACCAGTCGTAGATGCGGCCGACGAACGGCGAGATCAGCTGCACGCCCGCTTCGGCGCAGGCGATGGCCTGCGGCAGCGCGAACAGCAGCGTCAGGTTGCAGTGGATGCCTTCCTTTTCCAGCACTTCGGCGGCCTTGATGCCTTCCCACGTGGAGGCGATCTTGATCAGCACGCGCTCGCGGTCGATGCCCGCTTCCTCGTACAGCTTGATCAGTTCGCGGCCCTTGGCCACGTTGCCCTCGGTGTCGAACGACAGCTTGGCATCGATCTCGGTGGAGACGCGGCCCGGGATGATCTTCAGGATCTCGGTGCCGAAAGCGATCAGCAGCTTGTCGATCACGTCGCCGGTCGATGCGTCCGGGTTGTCGCGCACGGCTTTTTCCAGCAGCGGCTTGTACTCGGCCTTCTGCACGGCCTTCAGGATCAGCGACGGGTTGGTGGTGGCGTCGCGCGGCGTGTACGCCTGGATCGACTGGAAGTCGCCGGTATCGGCAACCACGGTGGTGTACTGCTTGAGCTGTTCGAGTTGGTTCATGACTGCGCAGGAAGTGGAAAGGGCAAAGAGGACTATTGTACCGAAATCGGCGCCCTGGCCGGCGTTTCGCGGCCGCCGCCCGCACCGTTGCGGTATCCTTGCCACACCCGACTACCTGGACAGGCCATGCAACAGATCGCAGTCATCGGCGGTGGCATTACCGGCGTCACGACCGCCTATGCGCTGGCGCGCCGCGGCTGCAGCGTCACGCTGTTCGAGCGGCAGCGCTATCCGGCGATGGAAACCTCGTATGCCAACGGCGGCCAGCTGTCCGCCTCGCATGCCGAAGCGTGGAACCACTGGTCCACGGTGCTGCAGGGCCTGCGGTGGATGCTGCGGCGCGACGCACCGCTGCTGCTGCATCCGGCGCCTACGTGGCACAAGCTGTCGTGGCTGGCCGGCTACCTGGCCGCGATGCCGCGCTATCGCAGCAGTACGCTGGACCTGGCCCGCATGGCCGTCGCCGCCCGCGAGCACCTGTTCGGCTGGGCGGCTGAAGAGCAGATCGACTTCGACCTGCGCCGCGAAGGCATCCTGCATGTCTGCCGCGACAAGGCCGGCTTCGAGCGGGCGGCCCGGGTGACGCGGCTGCTGGCGCAGGCGGGCGTCGATCGCCGCGCCGTGACCCCCGCCGAGATGCGCGCCATCGAACCGGCGCTGTCCGGCCCCTGTCACGGCGGCTTTTATACGGACAGCGACAGCAGCGGCGACATCCACAAGTTCACCAACGGCCTGGCCCGCGCCTGCGTGCGGCATGGCGTGGCACTGGCGTGCGAGCACGATGTGCTGGCGCTGGAAGCGAGAAGTGAGGGCGTCGCGGTCACCATCCGCCACGATGGACAGACGGCCGTGCAGCGTTTCGATGCAGTCGTGATCTGCGCCGGCACCGCGAGCCGCGCGCTGGCGCGCATGGTGGGCGACCGCGTCAACGTCTATCCTGTGAAAGGCTACTCGATCACCGTGCAGCTGCACGATGCCGCCAGCCGCGCGGCGGCGCCCACCGTCAGCCTGGTGGATGATGCGGCCAAGCTGGTGGCCAGCCGCTTCGGCGCCGACCGGCTGCGCGTGGCCGGCACCGCCGAACTGGCCGGCTTCAACCAGGACATCCGCCTGGCGCGCATCCGGCCATTGATCGACTGGGTGCGTAGCAATTTCCCCGGCGTGGATACGCGCGACGTGGTGCCCTGGGCCGGCCTGCGGCCAATGCTGCCGGACATGGTGCCGCGCGTCGGGCCGGGGACGGCGCCCGGCGTGTTCTACAACACGGGGCATGGGCACCTGGGGTGGACGCTGGCGGCGGCCACGGCGGAGATGGTGGCGACAGCGGTGGCGGGTGCCGCCGGCCCGCGCGCCGCTGCCGCGATGCTGGTTGCCTAAGCGGTTCGCCGCGTCGGCGCATGGCCGAGCGTGCGCTTGTAGGCGTGGCTGAACGCGCTCTCCGAGCCATAACCCAGCCTTTGCGCGAGCTGCGCCAGCGGCGTGCGGTGTTCGCGCAGTTCGCGCTGCGCCAGCCGCATCCGCCACATGGTCAGGTAAGCCAGCGGCGCCAGTCCTGCCACCGCCTTGAAGTAGGCGGCAAACGCGCTGCGCGACATCGCGCACGCTGCGGCCAGTTCCGCCAGTTGCCACGGGTGACCCGGCGCGCCATGCATCAGCCGCAATGCCGGCGCGATGCGGCGATCCGCCAGCGCGCGCAGCCAGCCGGCATCCGGCACCTGGCCGGCGGCGAAGGCGGCGCGCAGGATCTCGATGAACATCAGGTGGGCCAGCTGGGCGGACGCGGCGCCGGCACCCGGCTCGCCGCCATCGCGTTCATGTACCAGCCGGTGCAGCAGCCAGTGCAGCGTGTCGAGCGGCTGTTCGGCAGCGCGCAGATGGATCAGCGGCGGCAGCGCATCGAGCAGCGCACCGGCCGTCTGCAGCGCCAGCTCCACCTTCCCGCCGATCATCAGGAAATCGTCGCCGCTGCCGTGCCGGGCGTGTGCGCCGCTGCGGTCGATCAGCACGTCGTCGCGCGGCACCGGCGGCAGCGCCATGTCGGTCGCCAGCACATGCAGGCGCGGCGCACGCAGCAGGAAGACGTCGCCAGGCCGCACATCGATCACGGCCGGATCGCCTTCCAATTGCAGCAGGCAACTGCCACGCACGACGCCCCAGAACTTGACCAGATCCGTGGCCGGGAAACTGATCGACCAGGCGCCGCCCGTCTGCAGCGAGCCGGAGAACACCGAGCGGGCGTTGAGCAGGTTGAGGAAGTCGGAAAAGGGATCCATGGATTTTTACGCATAGATAAAAGATTTTGAAGTATTCAAAATCCTGGAATCGGTCGCTATTCTGCCATGACCAACACGGAGGATTCCACCATGACGCAACAACACTGGCTGATCACCGGCATCAGCAGCGGCTTCGGCCGCACGATGGCCGAGCAACTGCTTGCCCGCGGCGACCACGTGGCCGGCACCATCCGCGATCTCGCCACGGTGGCGGACCTGCGGGAACGCCATGGCGACAGGCTGTGGCTGGCCGAGCTGGATGTCAGCGATTTCGCCGCCATCCGGCCGGTGGTCGACGGCGCGTTCGCCGCCCTGGGCCGCATCGATGTCGTTGTCAGCAACGCCGGTTACGCCGTGTTCGGCGCGGCGGAGGAGGCGACCGACGCACAGGTGCAGCACCAGATCGCCACGAACCTGCTGGGCTCCATGCAAGTGGTGCGCGCGGCGCTGCCGCACCTGCGCGCGCAGGGCCACGGCCGCATCGTCCAGTTGTCCAGCGTGGGCGGGCAGGCCGCGTTCCCCGGCGCGGCGCTGTACCACGCCAGCAAGTGGGGCATCGAAGGTTTCATCGATGCGGTGGCGCAGGAAGTGGCGCCGTTCGGCATCGGCTGCACCCTGGTCGAACCGGGCGGCGCGCGCACGGATTTCCGCTACCGCAGCGGGCAACTGGCGCCCCGACTGCCGGCGTACGATATCTCGCCCGCCGCGATGGCGCGCAGCATGATCGAAGCCGGTACCGCCGTGCCACCGGGCGATCCGGCGAAAATGGTGGCCGCGATGATCGCCAGCGTGGAGCAGGAGCCGGCACCGCGCCGGCTGGTGCTGGGCAGCGATGCGTACGACGTGCTGCACCGCGCGTTGTCGGCGCGGCTGGCGGCGCTGGCGGGGCAGCGGGACCTGGCCGCTTCGACCGATGCGTGACGGCGCCTCAGCGCTTGTAATGCAGTGTGGTGGCGGGAAGCTCGCGTGGCAAGGCCACGGTGACGTTTCGTACCGGGCATGACAGCGCGATGTGGCGCCGGTGGAAGTGTAGTTTCGCTATCATCAGGTCCTCCATTCAGCACCAGTAGTCCAGCGCATACGCCGGCAGCCGCGCCGGCAACTGCAGCGTCACCAGACCTTCGTGCGTATCGGCCAGCAGCGGCGCGCGTTGCCAGTGCACGCGCAGCGCGACGACGGGCGGCGGCAGCGTTACCGTATTGCCGTCGGGCCCCCACGTCCAGTGCTCCGCGCGCCAGGTGATGCGGCCGTCGTCCGTCCCTTGCGGGGCCAGCAGATAGTACAGGGCGCCGGCGCCGGTCGCATCATTGGCGTTGGCGTCCGCCGTGAAGAATGTGTCGTGCCAGCCGATGTGCCACAACGTGCGCGACACGCGGCAACCCTGCAGCAGCAGGCCCGGTACGATGAACAGGGCACCGGACGGGCTTTCGGTACAGTGCTGCAGGTCGGCCACATACAGGTCGGTGAGCCGGCCATCGACACTCAGCCGGTAGGGTGCCGCCGAGAGCAGCGCAAGCGGGTCGGCCGCACCGCGCAGGTCCGGCGGCAGTTGCAGCGTGGCCGTCAGCAGCCTGCCGCTGGGCAGGCGTCGTTCCAGCATGGGCGGCGGCGCTTCGGCGGGCGCCGCCACCAGCAGGCCATGGATGCGGTGCAAGGCGACAGGCGCCGGATCGGCAGCGCAGGCGGCCTGGATGTCCGCGTCGGCAGCCGGCAGGCCGGCCAGTTCGTGCACCGTGTG
>DKJA01000077.1:29323-29478 GCA_002454505.1 Oxalobacteraceae bacterium UBA6704 | reverse complement strand
GGCGACGGCCTGGTCGATGCTCGCCCTCAGGAACATGTTGTTGACCGAGCGGGCGACGGCAGGCGCGGTGCAGCGCGGTACGCTGGCCGGGCCGAAGATCAGCCAGCCGATACCGGCAGCCGCCACGACGAACAGACCGTTCCACGCCCAGCGCG
>DKJA01000077.1:28837-29123 GCA_002454505.1 Oxalobacteraceae bacterium UBA6704 | reverse complement strand
ACCGTTCCACGCCCAGCGCGGCCCCGGCAGCAACGAGGGTCGCGCGGCCTTCTCCTCTTCCCCGGCGGCCAGTCCCGCGGCCACCACGTGCAGTTGCAGCGCCTCCGCCTGTTCCAGAATTTCGATGCGGCGCGCACGGGCCGCATCGTCGGCCGGCCTGCCCTCGGCTTCATCGAGCTCGTCGAAGATACCGATGTAGCGCTCTTCGCCGATCGCCTTCTCCATCGCCATCCAGACCAGCGCATTCGCCGGCCCGGGCAATGCCTCGCGCGGCGGCAGCCGCAGC
>DKJA01000077.1:0-28713 GCA_002454505.1 Oxalobacteraceae bacterium UBA6704 | reverse complement strand
CGCGCGGCGGCAGCCGCAGCGCGCGCTCGTATTCGTCCTGCGTGATGATGCCTTCGGCAAGCAGCGTGGCGAAGTGCGGCTGGTTCGGATTGCGCGCGTCGGTCGTCATGGGCAGTCGGAAAATTAAATGATTGGCAATCTTACCACTACGCACTATTACTGAACGCACGTTAAAGCGTTCGCAAACGTCGTCTACGCCCTTAAAATCGAGGCGTACCCTTCCATGGAAACCGCTCACGATGACGTCCTTCGGCACCTTCCTCTCCGCCCAGCCGCTGCTGGCACTGTTCCTCACGATCGCGCTGGGTTACCTGCTGGGCGCCGTCAGCGTCGGCGGCCTGGCGCTCGGTTCCGGTGCCGTGCTGTTCGTCGGGCTGGCGGTCGGCGCGGCGGTGCCGGACCTCGTGCTGCCGCCGCTGCTGGGCAACCTGGGACTGCTGCTGTTCCTGTATGGCGTTGGCATTGCTTACGGCGCGCACTTCTTCCGCGGCCTCACCAGCGCGGCCGGCATCCGCGCCAACCTGGCTGCCGTGGCGGCCGTGGGGTGCGCGCTGGCGCTGACGCTGCTCGCCGTGCGCTGGCTGCCGGCCATCGACCTGCCGCATGCACTGGGCGCCTTTGCCGGCGCGGGCACCAGTACGGCCGCGCTGCAGGCCGCCATCGCCGTCTTCGGCACCGCGCCGGCCACCGGCTATTCGGTGGCGTATCCGGTGGGCGTGGCCGTGCCGATCCTGCTGCTGGGTTCATACAATGCCTTCTTCCGGCCGCGGCTGGCCGATGGCGCCGCGCCGGCCATGCAGCTGGAGGAAATCGCCGTCACCGAATTCAGCGTGATCGGCCTGACGCTGAAGGAAGCGGCGCGCAACCTGCCGCCGGGCGTGACGATCGTGGCGATCCGCCGCAGCCACCACAACCTGATGGCGGACGATGCGCTGCGCCTGGAACGGGGCGACGTGCTGATGGTGACCGGCACCGATGCGGGCGTGCTGCACGATGCCGCCACGCGCTACGGCCACGCCAATCCGGGCCGCATGGTGCACGACCGCAGCGACCTGGATTACACGCGCGTGTTTGTCTCCAGCGCGAAGATCGCCGGCATGCGGCTGGCCGACCTGCACCTGCCGGAAGAGCTGAACGCCCGCATCCTGCACGTGCGGCGCGGCGATGCGGACCTGGAACTGACGCCACAGCGCATGCTGGAATTCGGCGACCGCATCGGCGTGCTGGCGCCCCGCGCCAGCTTCGCGGCCTTGCAGAAGCTGTTCGGCGACTCGGTGCGCAGCACGGCCGAAATCAGCTACATCGGCATCGGCGTCGGCGTGGCGCTGGGCCTCGCGTTCGGCGCGATCCGCTGGCCGCTGCCGCTGCTGGGCCGCTTCTCGCTGGGCTTCGCGGGACTGCTGCTGGTGGCGCTGCTGCTGGGCTGGCGCCGCCGCTCGGGGCCGCTCCAATGGGCGATGCCGATCTCCGCCAACCTCGTGCTGCGCAATTTCGGGCTGACGCTGTTCCTCGCCGTCGTCGGCATCTCGTCCGGCGCCACGTTTGCCGCCACCATCGCCGCCAACGGCCTGCTGTACCTGCTGCTGGCCAGCGCCATCGTGGCCGTGCTGGTGATCGTGACGATGGTGCTGGCGCTGTTCGTGTTCCGGCTGCCGTTCGACAGCGTGGCGGGCATCGTGGCCGGCGTCACCGGCAATCCCGCCATCCTGGCGTTCGCCAACCGCATCGCCCCCACCGACCGGCCGGACATCGGCTACGCGATGATCTTCCCGTCGATGACCGTGCTGAAGATCCTGCTGGTGCAGGTGATCGGCATCTGGGGTAAATGAGGCTTACGCCTCGCCGGCCCGCCGCTGCCGGAACGAGGCCACCTTGTTCCGGTTGCCGCACAGCGCCATGCTGCACCAGCGGCGACGGTGCGACTTGGTGCGGTCGAGGAACCACAGCACGCATTCCGCATCCTCGCACTTGCGCACCAGCGTGAAGTCGGCTGTGGCCAGCAGTTCCGCCACGCTTTCCGCCAGCGGCGCCAGCAACTGCGACGGCGTGTCGGCCGCATAGCGGGCCGCCAGCACGGACGTACCCTCTTCGTCTTCCACCAGCTCCAGGTGGCGCCGGCCCTGCGCCAGCGCCGCGTTCAGCGCGCGCACGTCCAGCCGCTTGCCCGCCTTTTTATCCGCCACCAGCCGCCGCACCGTCTCGCGCAATGAACGGCCGGCTTCCAGCAACCCCGCCGGCGCACGGGCCGCGCCCGTCACCACGCCGGCGGCGGCCAGCCATTGCAGCACGTCCGCATCGGACTGCCATGTGTCGACCAGTTCGCCGTCGATGCGCGGCACGGTGTTGAGCAGGTCCAGCGCCGGGTGGTCGCCGTGGAAAATCGCTTGCATGCTGTCTCTCCTGGAATCAGGCTTCATTGTAACCGTCAAAAAATAGCTTGACAAGTTACATGGACGCGCTAAAGTGTAACCACTCAAACACCACTTAACCGGTTTCATAATTTCTGAAGGAGTCACCATGTCGCATCCGGCCAACCTCACCCGCGCTTCCTTCCATACCGTTTCCGCCGATGGCGTGGACGTGTTCTATCGCGAAGCAGGCCCGCAGGACGGGCCCGTCGTGCTGCTGCTGCACGGCTACCCGACGTCGTCGCACATGTACCGCGACCTGATTCCGCTGCTGGCCGACAAATACCGCGTGATCGCGCCCGACCTGCCGGGCTTCGGCTTCACGAATGTGCCGGCGGAACGCAACTATGTGTACACCTTCGACAACCTGGCCGCGACGCTGGAGGCGTTCGTGCAGGCGCTGGGCCTGACGCGCTATGCGCTGTACGTATTCGACTATGGCGCACCGACGGGCCTGCGCCTGGCCGCCGCGCATCCGGAACGGGTGACGGCGCTGGTGTCGCAGAACGGCAATGCGTATCTGGAAGGCTTGGGCGAGGCATGGGCGCCGACCCGCGAATACTGGGCCGACCCGGAGGGCAACCGCGAAACGATGCGCAGCTTCGTGACGCTGGACGCCACCAGATGGCAGTACCTGCACGGCGTGAAGAATCCGGACAGCGTGGCACCGGAGACATACCAGCTGGACGCGGCGCTGCTGGCCCGCCCTGGCAACGAGGACATCCAGCTGGACCTGTTCCTCGATTATGCGAACAACCTGGAGATGTATCCGGCGTTCCAGAAATTCTTCCGCGAAGCGCGCGTGCCGACGCTGGCGATCTGGGGCAAACACGACCCGTTCTTCACGCCGCCCGGCGCCGAAGCCTACCGCCGCGACAATCCGGAGGCGGTCGTGAAGCTGCTGGACACGGGGCACTTCGCGCTGGAGACGCACGTGGATGAGATCGCGGCGGCGATGCGGGTGCTGCTTGAGAAAGCCGTTGGCTGACCGGGGACTGTCCCCACAGGGGACTGTCCCAGGGGTTGCTTCTGACTTTACGGGAGCATCCACGAACGTCAAGTACAACCCCGGGGACAGTCCCTTGCAGGGACAGTCCCCGGCCACGTTGTCACCAATACCCCAACACCTTCCACCACGCGGTACCCACGGTGGCAAACACCGCCAGCTCGATCACGCACATCACTGCCCCGATCCGCCACCACGCGCCCATCGTCACATACCCGCTGCCGAAAATGATCGGCGACGTGCCGGTGGCGTAATGGGTCAGCGTCATCATGATCGCCGAGCCGGCCGTCATCATCAGCAGGAACGGTACCAGGTATTCGGCCGGCAGCAGCTGCGCACCGACGGTCAGGAACGCGAACAGCATCGCGCTGATGTGCGCCGTGGTGCTGGCGAACATATAATGCGAGAACACGAACACCAGCAGCAGCACGGCGGCCACCGGCAGCCAGCCCATGCCGCTGGCGACGATCGCATCCTTCATGCCGGCCGAACCCCAGGCGATGACGCCAAGCTTGTTCAGCTGCTCGGCCAGCATGACGAGGGAGCCGAACCAGATCAGCGTGTCCCACGCGCTTTTCTCGGAGAGCACGTCGTCCCAGTCCAGCGTGCCGGTGATGATCAGCACGAACAGGCCCAGGAAGGCGACAACCGTCGGGTCCAGCGTCCACGCCGGCCCGAAGATCATTGCCGGCACGTTCGCCCACAGCACCAGCAGCATGCCGAAGGTGCCCAGCATGATGCGCTCCTTCGGTGCCAGTGGCCCCATGCGCGCCAGCTCGCCGCGGGCGAACTGCACGGCGTCCGGCGTGACCTTCAGCTCGGGCGGCGACATCAGGTAGATCACCAGCGGCATCAGCAGCAGGCAGGCCAGCCCGGGCAGCAGCATGCACAGCGCCCACGTCGTCCACGTCAGGTGGAAGGTCTGGTTGCTGGCGCGCGCGACGAAGTCGACCACCAGCGGATTCGGCGCCGTCGCCGTCAGGAACATCGCCGACGTGATCGGGTTGGCGTGGTAGTTCACCAGCGCCAGGTAGGTGCCCACCTTGCCCTGCGTGCCCCTGGCGGGATCGGAATCGAAGGCATTGGCGATCGACTTCATGACCGGGTGAACGATGCCGCCGCCCCGCGCCGTATTACTGGGCGTGAATGGCGCCAGCACCAGTTCGCACACCGTCAGCCCGTAGCCGATGCCGATGGTGCGCTTGCCCAGCAGCGCGATGAACATCAGGCCGATGCGGCTGCCCAGGCCTGTCTTCTTCAGCCCGCGCGAGATCAGCACCGCCACGACGATCAGCCAGATCAGCGGGCTGGCAAAGCTGCTGAGCGCATCGGCCATCGCGCCCTTCGACGTGCCGGACGTGACCTGCGCCAGCGAGACGATGACGATGGCCATCAGCGCCATCACGCCGATCGGCATCACCTTCAGGATGATCGCCACGATGGTGGTCAGGAAGATCGCCACGAGCGCCCAGGCATTCGGCGTGAGCCCGGCCGGACAAGGCAGCAACAGCAGGATGACCAGTACCGCGGTGGTGATCAGGGCGGGAACGATGCGGAACGGTACCGCCTCGCCGAAATAGCGCAACATTGCTTGAAGCCGTGACAGCATGCAGTTTCCTTGTTGGTGACTCAGGCGCCGCCGACCGTTACGTCAGCGGATATGCAACGATTCGTTGCAGGGGATCTCGTGGAACACGTCCGTCTGGTGCAGCGGAATGTACAGGTGGATGCGCTTGCCGCGGTGGTACACGCCGCGCAGCTGGTTACAGACGTTCCATACGCGCTCGTACGAGTCGTGCACTTCGATCAGGGCCCACGGACTGTCCGCATCGCCCTGCCGTATCATTTCCACGTGGCGGACGTGAAAATAGCGTCCCATGCCCTCGGTGATGCTCGCTTCGTCGGCATCGCCGTGCAGTCCCATCAGAATCACATGCATTGCGTTTTCCTTTACCTTTGCTTCACTGTCAGGCGACGATATTCAGGCCGCCATCGACGTAGACCGTGCTGCCGGTCAGCCGGCGCGCGTAATCGGTGGCCAGGTAGGCGCAGGTGTTGCCGACATCTTCGATATCCACCAGTTCGCCCAGCGGCGCGCGGTTCACCGCATCGGCCAGCAGCAGGTCGAAATCCTTCAGGCCGGACGCGGCGCGCGTCTTCAACGGGCCCGGCGAGATCGCGTGCACGCGGATGCCGCGCGGGCCCAGCTCGTGCGCGAGATAGCGGCACGACGCTTCCAGCGCCGCCTTCACGGGCCCCATCACATTGTAGTTCGGGACCACTTCCTGCGCCCCGTGATAGCTCATCGCGAACAGCGTGCCGCCGGCCGTCATCAGCGGCGCGGCCAGCTGCGCCATCCGCACGAACGAATGGCACGACACATCCATCGCTTGCAGGAAGCCTTCGCGCGAACAGCCCAGCAGGCCGCCCTGCAGGTCGGCCTTCGGTGCGAACGCGATCGAATGGACGGCGATATCCAGGCGGCCGTGCCGCGCCAGCGCGGCAAACACCGCTTCCATCTGGCCGGGCTGCGTGACATCCAGCGGCAGCAGCTCGGCACCCAGTTCGCGCGCCAGCGGTTCGACGTGCGGGTAGGCCTTGTCGTTCAGGTAGGTCAGCGTGACTTCCGCACCCAGCTTGCGGAACGCCAGCGCGCAGCCGTAGGCGATGGAGTGCTCGTTCGCCACGCCGACCACCAGCGCGCGCTTGCCCTGCAAAATGGGATAAACGGTTTCCATGGTCACTCCTGCTGCAGCAGCGCCAGCGTGTGGCGGGCGATCATCAGTTCCTCGTTGGCGGGCACCACCCACACATCCACCTTGCTGTCCGCTGTGCTGATGCGGGCCATGCCGTCGCCCGGCGCCGCGTTGGCGGCATCGTCCAGCGCCACGCCCAGCCATGCGGCCTCGCGGCACACGGCGGCGCGCACCAGCGCACTGTTCTCGCCGATCCCGCCGGAGAACACCAGCGCATCGAGGCCGCCCAGCGACGCGACCAGCGAGCCCAGTTCGCGGCCGATGCGGTACACGAACAGGTCGATGGCGAGGCGGGCGCGCGGATCGTCGCTCTGTTCCAGCGTGCGCATGTCCGCCGAGATGCCGGAAACGCCCAGCAGCCCCGATTGCGAATACATCAGCTTCTGCACCGCGGCCACGTCCATGCCCAGTTCGTCCATCAGGTACAGCACCACGCCCGGATCCAGCGCGCCGCAGCGGGTACCCATCGGCAGGCCGTCGACGGCCGTGAAACCCATCGTGCTGGCCATGCTGCGGCCGGCCGCCATCGCGCACATGCTGGCGCCATTGCCCAAGTGCGCGGCCACCACCTTCGCCTGCGCCAGATGGGGTGCGGCTTCCGGCAACTGGCTGGCGATGTATTCGTACGACAGCCCATGGAAACCGTAGCGGCGGATGCCCAGATCCGTGATCGACGGCGGCAGCGCGAAGGCCTGCGCCAGCGGCGGCTGCGCGGCGTGAAAGGCGGTGTCGAAGCAGCCTACCTGCGGCACGTGCGGCGCCAGCTCTGCGACTGCGCGTACCGGCGCCAGGTTGTGCCGCAGGTGCAGCGGCGCTAGCGGAATCAGCTTGTCCAGTTCTGCCAGCACGGCTTCGTCGAGCTGCTGCGGCCCGCTGTAGTGCGTGCCGCCATGGACGATGCGGTGGCCCACCGCGCGCACGCGCCGGCCTGCCAGGTGGCTTTCGGCGAAGTCGATCAGGAAGGCCATCGCGCCGTGGTGATCCAGCGGCGCATCGGTCCATGTGCGCTCGCCGATCCGGTTGCCGGACGTGTCCTGCGCGACGAAGTGCGTGCGGCCGGCGTTGAGGTTCTCGACCTTGCCTTTCATCGCCGGCACCAGATCCGCACCCTCGTACAGCGAGAACTTGATGCTGGAGGAGCCGGCGTTGATGACGACCACGCAGTCGTTCGGCGCCATCATGTCAGCCGCCCAGGATGCGCGCGCCGGCCATCTTGCTGCGCGCGACCAGCACGGCCACGGCGCACGACGCCAGCCGGGCCGGCACGGAGTCGGCGCGGCTCGTCAGGATCAGCGGCACGCGCGCGCCCAGCACGATGCCGGCCGCCGCCGCGCCGGCCATGAACGACAGGCTCTTGGCCAGCATATTGCCCGCCTCCAGGTCCGGCGCGACCAGCACGTTGGCGCGGCCGGCCACCGGCGACTTCAGGTTCTTGATGGCGGCGGCCTCGGGATCGATCGCGTTGTCCATCGCCAGCGGGCCATCGAGCGTGGCGCCGGTGATCTGGCCCCGGTCCGCCATCTTGCACAGCGCGGCCGCATCGATCGTGGACGGCATCTTGGCGCTGACCGTCTCCACCGCCGCGAGGATCGCCACGCGCACGTCGCCGAACTGCAGCACGTGGGCCAGGTCGATGGCGTTCTGCACGATGTCCGCCTTCTCGGCCAGCGTGGGGATGATGTTGATCGCGGCGTCGGTGATGATCAGCGGCTCGCCGCGGCCCGGCACATCCATCACGAAGCAGTGGCTGAGCCGGCGCGATGTGCGCAGGCCCGTGGTGGCGCTGACCACGGCGCCCATCAGTTCATCCGTGTGCAGGCTGCCCTTCATCAGCACATCGGCCTTGCCCTCGTGGACCAGCGCCACCGCCGCCGCGGCCGATGCGTGGCTGTGCTCCGTATCGACGATCGGCAGCGCGGCGATGTCGAGCCCCGCCCCGTCGGCCGCGCTTTCGATGCGCGCCCGCGGCCCCACGAGGATCGGCTTGATCAGCCCCAGACTGGCCGCATCGAGCGCCGCCTCCAGCGCATGCGCGTCGCAGGGATGCGCCAGCGCGACCGTCACCGGGCCTGCTTCACGCGCCGCGGCAATCACTTTTTCGTAATAGGGATGAGGGACTTCGGAACGGGTCATTGGCACTCCGGTTGGGCTGCGCGCCGACAGCGACGCAAAGTAAGTACTCGATCGCGACCAACTTAACATTTTTTGCTGCACTGCGCCATTGGAAACGGGCTACATAGGTCGGATTGACTAGGTAGAACGGAGTACTGCTGGGTTCGTGTCCAACCAGTCGAGCCCGTGTCCAACCTTGGGGTCAACCCTTTTTCTGGACACGAGCTCGACCGTGGCAACTGTTCAGCTCGTGTCCACTTTTGGGATTGACCCCATGGTTGGACACGGACTCATCCGCTGATCAAGTTGGCATTCCAGTCACGATGTTGTCATAAATTCAGCTTAAAGTGAGTGGTTCAATTTCGACAACTCATCCATCCGGAGACTGCCATGCCCCGCCTTTCCCGCACCCCGATCAGCGCCGCTGTCGTTACCGTCGTCGCCGCGCTGGCCATGAGCCACGGCGCAGCGTCCGCGACGCCGTTCCACCTGACCGTGAACACCAACACGCAGCAGACGCTGGGCTCGGGCAGCGGCCAGGTCGGCACGATCGATGCCGGGGTCGCACTGACGCTGGGCGGTTCGACGGTCGCTGTCGCCATCACCGGCAATAACGCGACGCTGAACAACCTCGGCTCGATCCTGCAGACGGGCTCCGGCCGCGCGATCCGCGACAACACGGGCGTGGCGAACCTCGTCATCAACAACGGCAGCCTCGCGAATTCGACGGCACTGATCCGCACGGCCGATGCCGACGTGATCCAGATGGCCGTCGCCGCATCGAGCGTCACGCTGAACAACTACGGTTCGCTGATCTCGCTGAACGCTTCGGCCGGCGGCGCGCAGGCCGTCGACTTCTCCAATGTCACGGGGACGAACACGGTCAACAACTACGCGGGCGGCATCCTCCGCGCGTATGAGGCGGATGCGGTGCGTCCCGGCGCCAACGGCAGCGTGTTCAATGCGGGCATCATCCAGTCGCTGACCGCCACCGGCAGCAGCAGCGACGGCGTGGATGGCCAGGCCAACTCCGGCCTGCGCATCGTCAACGCGGCCACGGGCCTGATCGAGGGCGCCCGCCATGGCATCACCGCCGAACAGGCCGGCGCCGGCGTCGACTTCACGCTCCACCTGACCAACGAAGCGGGCGGCATCGTGCGCGGCAGCAGCGGCTCGGGCATCAATATCGACGGCGTCGACGGCCGCCAGCTGGTCACCATCGTCAACCACGGCACGATCCTCGGCAACGGCATCACGGGCGACGGCGACGGCGTGGACGTCGATGGCCTCGTCGACATCACCAACACGGGCATCATCCGCTCGCTGAACGCCTTCAGCGCACCGGCCGCCGGCCTCGCGTTCAGCGAAGGCATCACGGCCGGCGGCGGCCGCATCGTCAACAGCGGCACCATCGAAGGCCTCGTCGCGGCCGGGAACACGAACGCCGTTGGCCGCGGCATCACGCTGGCCGGCAACGACATCGCCAGCGGCCCGCTGGCCGGCACGCGCGAAGGCCTGTACGGCCATGCCGTCATCGTCAATAACGCCGGCGGCATCATCCGCGGCCAGGGCGATTCGGCCATCGTCGCGGAAGGCGCGAAAAGCGGCTACACGGTCACGATCGACAACCGCGCCGGCGCGACGATCGCCGGCGGCGGCACGGCCAATGCGGCAATCCGCACCGGCGCGGACGACACGCACATCGTCAATGCCGGCACCATCGACGGCTCGTCCAGCGGCAAGGCCATCGCCACGGGCAGCGGCAACGATACGCTCGTCATCAACGGCGGCACGGTCATCGGCAGCATCGACGGCGGCGCCGGCACCAACACGCTGGTCATCGACGCCGGCGCCGGCAATGCCTTCAGCTACGCCGGCTCGATCGCCCGCTTCGACAGCGTGGCGATCAGCAGCGGCAACGTCACGCTGTCCGGCCAGAGCAGCTACACGGGTGCGACGATCGTCAGCGGCGGCACGCTGTCTCTCGCCGGCGCGGACCGCATCGCCGCGGCCAGCGCACTGGTGCTGGCCGGCGGCGTGCTCGATATCACCGGCGCCGGCACGCAGACCTTCGCCAGCCTGGCCCTGACCGACAGCTCGTCCATCGTGCTGGGCTACTCGTCGCTGACGTTCAACGGCCTGGCCGGCATCGCCGCCGGTGCCACGCTGTCGCTGACCGACGACCTGGGCACGCCCGGCTACGCCGTCCGCTTCCTCGGCGACTATGCAGGCGATGCCGCCTTCCTCGCATTGATGCAGGCAACGACGATCAGTGACACGGCTGTCACGTTCAGCTTCGACGGCACCTACACGAATGTCACGGCGGTGCCGGAGCCGGCGAACGTCGCGATGCTGATCGGCGGGCTGGGCATCCTGGCCGCCTTTGCACGCCGCCGGCGCGGTGCGATGCACCCCGTTTGACGTACGCGTTTTCTTTCGGCTGGCTATAATGCAGCCATGCTGAATCTCGCCCGACACCGCGTGCTGCACGTCTGGATCGCCATGCTGGCGGTCCTGTTCGGCGCGCTCGCGCCGGCGGTTTCGCATGCGCTCGCCAGTACCGGCGCCACGTCCATGCAGATGGAAATCTGCACGATGGATGGCATGAAGTCCGTCGCGGTCGACAGCGGCAGCCAGCCCGGCGAGCCGGTCGGCCATTTGATGAAACACTGCTGTTCGTGTTCGCCCCTGGCCGACCCATGGTCGCTGCTGCCAGCGGCGCACCTGCATCCCGCGATGGCGCCCGCCGCCGATCGCCATCCCCCGCTGTTCTACCAGGCGCCCCGCGCCCTCTTCCCCTGGACCGCGGCCAAGCCGCGTGCGCCGCCTGCCGCGACCGGTCTGTAAGCACCCGATCCTGTCTGCAGTTTCCTGTGCCGAGCCGATGACGACCGCGGCACGGACTGCGTTCGCCCATCCAATGGAAGCATCATGAAACATCTCGGCATCTCGATCTGCCTGGCCATGGCCAGCACCGTCACCGTCGCCGCCGAACCCGCGGCCGACGACACCGTGGCGCCGCATCTGCGCGTCATCGTCTCCGCCATCGCCGAAGGCCTGCGGCCCCGCCAGCCGGGCAACAGCGACACCGCGGCACTTCTCAATCGCACACCCGGCTTCGGCGTGGCGCAGGCCGGCGGCGTGTCCGGCCTGCCCTTCGTCAACGGCCTGGGCGACGACCGCCTGAAAATCCGCATCGACGGCATGGAAATCACGTCGGCCTGCGCCAACCACATGAACCCGCCGCTGTCGTACATCGACCCGAGCCAGGTGGGCCACGTGGACGTGATCGCCGGCGTGACGCCCGTCAGCGCGGGCAGCGACAGCATCGGCGGCACGATCACGGTCCGTTCCGCGGCACCCGCGTTTGCCGACACGGCCGGCGTGCTCGTTACCAAGGTGCGCCTGTCGCTCAGCGGCCGCACCGTCAACGATGGCGTGAACGCCGGCGTGTCGGCCAGCGTGGCCAGCGACACCATGAGCTTCGGCTACAACGCGGCCCATGCGCGCGGCCACAGCTACGAAGACGGCAATGGCGACCCGGTGCTGGGCAGCCTGTACGAAAGCATCAACCAGTCCGCCGTGCTGGCCTTGCGCGGCAGCGACCAGCAACTGACGCTGCGCGCGGGCGTGCAGCACATTCCCTACCAGGGCTTCCCCAACCAGTACATGGACATGACCAACAACACGGGCAGGTTCGCCAATGCCGCCTACGTCGGCCGGTTCGGCTGGGGCGACCTCGATGCCGGCGCCTACTGGCAGAAGACCGACCATGAAATGGGTTTCTTCACGCCCGAGCGGCCAGGCACGATGCCGATGGTGACGCACGGCCGCGATGCCGGCTACACCGTCAAGGCCACGTTCCCGCGCGGCGAGGATGGGTTCATCCGCGTGGGCCATGAGTACCACACGTTCCGGCTGGACGACTTCTGGCCTGCCGTGCCGGATTCGATGATGATGGGGCCGCAAACCTACGTCAACGTCAACGACGGCCAGCGCGACCGGGCCGTCGTGTATGGCGAAATCGAGACGCGCCACGATGCCCGCTGGATGTCGCAGTTCGGCGCCCGCTGGGAATCGGTGCGGATGGATGCCGGCACCGTCCAGCCCTACTCGACCAGCATGATGAACGCCGCCGATGCCGCCGCAGCTGCCGCCTTCAACGCGCGCAGCCGCCGCCAGCGCGACGGCAACCTGGACCTGACGGCACTGGCCCGCTTCGATGCCGACGCCAACAGCTCCTACGAACTGGCGCTGGCCCGCAAGACCCGCTCGCCGAACCTGTACGAGCGCTACTCGTGGGGCCGCGGCACGATGGCGATGACGATGACGAACTGGTTCGGCGACGGTAACGGCTATGTCGGCAATATCGACCTGAAGCCGGAGACCGCGTACACGATCGGCTTCACCGCGCACTGGCACGACGCCGATGCCGCCGGCTGGTCCGTCAAGTTCACGCCCTACTTCACGCGCGTGCAGGATTACATCGACGTCGACGTGCTGGGTACCTTCAATCCTTACATGCAGATGTCCGCCAAAGGCGCGCTGCTGCAGTTCGCCAACCACGACGCGCGGCTGTATGGCGCCAACCTGGCGTGGCGCGTGCCCGTCACGAACGGCGGCGCATTCGGCCGGATCGCCTTCACGGGCACCGCCGCGCTGACTCGCGGCGACCGCACCGATGGCGGCGACCTGTACCGGATGATGCCGTTCAATACGCTGCTGGGCCTGGAGCAGACGATCGGCGCGTGGACCAACCAGCTCGAAGCAAAACTCGTCGCCCGCAAGGACCGCGTCGATGCGCGCCGCTTCGAACCGGAGACGGCCGGCTACGCGCTGCTGAACGTTCGCACCACTTGGCAGGCGCGCAAGAACGTCAAGCTGACGGCCGGCGTCAGCAACCTGCTGGACCGGCAGTATGCCGACCCGCTGGGCGGCGTGTACCTGTCCGGCCTGCAGCACTTCGGCGGTGCGCTGCAGGCGCTGCCCGGCTACGGCCGGTCGGTGGACGTGAGCGTGACGATCGACCTGTAGGGCGTCACATACACGAGACTCGGCGCCTGCCCCGGCACATCGTCGAGCTCTCCGCAACGGCGCATGCCGGTCTTTTCCAGCACGCGGATCGACACGGCATGCGCCGGCCGCACCAGCGCGTGCAGCGCCGGCAATCCCAGTTCGGCGAGACCGTAATCCAGTGCAGCGGCGGCCAGCTCGGTGGCATAGCCCTGCCCCCACGCGGCCACGTCGAAGCGGTAGCCCAGGTTCACGCGCTCCATATCGCCATATGCCCGCAGCGCGATGCCGCCGAAGCCGATCACATGGTCCGGCCGCTCCCGCGTGGCGACGGCCCACTGCCCGTAACCGTGTTCGCGCCAGTGCCGCAGCCAACGCCCGAAGGCTTCCGCCGCTGCGGCGCGGTCCGTCTGCGGCCCGTGCGGATTGAAGCGGTTCGTGGCCGGATCGGCGTTGATGGCGAAGTAGCGTGCGAAATCGTCCTCGGCTGGCTGGCGCAGCACGAGGCGGTCGGTAAGGCGCAGGGACATGTCGGTAAATCCGTTCGGTTATGCCGGTGAAGCTCCCTCCTATCGTACATCGAGAGGGGAGCCTGCGGTTTCTGCGTCCGGCACTAGCCCTTCCGCAAACGCCGCCAGCCCAGCACTAACCCTGTCACCGTGAGCGTCGAACCTGCCAGCAGCAGCGCGATCACGGTGACGTCCCACACGGGCCGCGTGCGGATGACCTGCGCGAAGTCGAACTGATGGACCGCATTGAACAGCCAGCGGTTCCACATGCTGTTGCGGTCCGCGTGGCCCACCAGCTGGCCGCTCGCGGGATCCACGTAAAACGTCGTGGCATCGGGCAGATCGAAGCGTGCCCGCAGCACGGGGAATTTTGCATCCCGGTGGTGGCTGTAGTAATAGCCATCTGCCGTTGTCAGCATCTCCGCCTGCAAAGGGATGCCCGGCCGCATGGCCTGCACGGCGCGCACCAGCGCATCTTGCGCGAGCACGCCGACCGATACGCCGGTACGTGCATCGAGCAGGCTGCGCCCTTCCCTCCCCAGCGCGCCCAGATACAACCTGCCGCCGACGCGGCGCCACTCCAGTTCCAGCATATGTTTTTCGGACCCGAGCAGGTGCGCCACCGGCACCGACAAGTCCGCGCGATCGAGCGGCCCGCCGGCAAACGCCAGCCGGTCCTGCGCCGTGATGCCGGGCGACGCCAGCCAGTCGAACGGCGTGACGGACAGCCAGCCGCTGAACAACCACGTGAGCGTCACCGTGCCGGCGGTAAGGCCGAGCCAGTGATGCCACGCCGCCGAGCCGCGATAAGGCGAGCGCCTGCCGCCAGCATAGCGCCGCTTCAGGCGCAGCCGCTGGATGCCCAGCACCATGCCGGACAGCGCCAGTGCAAACGCCACGCCTGAGGTCCACATGACCACCTGCCGCCACGGCTCGCCATGCGTGCGCAGCGGCGTGAAATAAATCCAGTGGATGACGGAGCCGGCCCAGTTCCATGCGCGTTCGCTGCGCGTCGTGTCGCGCACGAGTTCCCCGGTGCGACCGGAGACATACAGCACGCTGCCGGCCTCGTCGTCCATGACGACCTTCTGCAGCGGCCGGTGCACTTTCAAAGGACCGAACGTCCATTGATCCAGCTCGATGCTTGCCATCTCGACGACGCCTACATCGGCAACCGCATCACTTGCGGCGCCTGCAACCACGGCCGGCGTTACGCGCAGCGGCTGGCCGGTATCGGCCCACGCCGACGCCAGCTTGCCATCGGCGCGGAAATGATAAGCGGGCCGGCCGGCGACGGTGTTCAGCCGTACGGCATCCGGCACACCCGGCAATGCTGTCGCTGTCCACGCATCCCACGCATCGACGCGGATATTATCCGCATCGAGCGGCTGCAGCCACGCCATGCGTTCCTGCTCCGTGCGCCGGATATGGCACGTACATCATGACGATGCCAGAGCCGAACCACAGCAGCACCAGCACGCCGATGCCGATGCCCAGCCACCGGTGCAGCAGGTGCAGCTGGCGCTTCCACGACATCATCGCGTCAGTAGCGCCACTGCACGGTTACTTCGGCATGACGGCGGTCGCCAAGCAGATACTGGCTGTCGGAATACGACGTGACGGCGTACAGCCGGTCGGACAGGTTGCGCAGGTTCAACTGCACGGACACATTGCGGTCGACCGCCCAGGCCAGCGACGCATCGAACGTGGTGTAGGCCGGCAGCGTCTGCGTGTTGCCGTTGTCGATGAAGCGTTCGCCCACGTAGCGGGCGCCGGTGCTGGCGCGCCAGCCATTGACACGGTAGCTGAGCCACAGGTTGGCCGACGTTTTCGGCACGTCCGCCGGCCGGTTGCCGGCCCGCGACACGTTGCCGCCTTCGAGCAGTTCGTCGAACTTCGCGTCCGTGTAAGCCGCATTGGCATCGAGACGCCAGGCTGGTGCGAGCTGCGCGCTGGCAGTGACTTCCGCGCCACGCGACGATTGCGAGCCGCCCTGGATCGATACCGACGGGTTGGCCGGATCGCGCGTGATGATGTCGTCCTTCGTGATCTTGTAGATGGCTGCGGTCCACTCGCCCTTGCCGCCGGCCAGCACTTGCTTGATGCCCGTTTCGACCTGCCGCGAACGGGTAAGGTCGAACTTCGCGTTGGCCAGGTTCAGCGACAGGATGCTCGTGACCGGATCGCTGCCGCTGCTGAACTGGCCATACACGGACGTCTGCGGCGTCAGCCGGTATGTCAGGCCTACGCGCGCGGCGTTCGAGATCAGCGTGGCATCGAACGCGGAGCCATCCTGCAGGTTCAGGCGGGACACGCGATAGCGGTCGTGGCGGGCGCCGGCCAGCAGCAGCAGGCGTTCGCTGATCGCGTAGGCGTCTTCCACATAGGCCGCATTGGTGGTCGTGTCGGTGGCGAAGCCTGGGCGGATCGGATCGGGGCTGTCGAACAGGCCCGGATCGAAACCGGTCGGCGCCACCGTGGACGCGCCGCGGTAAGGCGAGTTATTGGTGTGCTTGAAATTGATCGTGGCCACTTCCCAGCCGCCGACCACCTTGTGCGCGCCGCCGTTCCAACGTGCTTCCAGGCGGTTGGCTGTCTGTTCCTGGTCATGGTGCAGGGCCAGGTAGTCGCTGCGGTCGACCACGTTCGCCACCGCGTCGTACACGTAGTACTCCACGTTGCGCCAGTTGCGGCGCGCCTTGAAGTAGGCCAGCTCGTCGCTGATCGTCAGCGCTGGCGACGCGCGCCACGTCAGACGGGCCACGGCCTTGTCGTCCACATAGGCGATGTCCGCATCGGCCACGTTGTAATTCTCGTCGCGCAGCTGCGGCGCCAGTGCGCCGTTCACCAGCGGCGTGCCGAAGTAGCGCTGCGGCTTCTGTTCCATGTGGTCGAGCTGCATGTCCAGATCGACATCCGGCGTCAGCGCATAGGTCAGGCTGGTGAGCACCTTGCCGTGCCGCGAATCGCCGCGGTTGATGAAGCCGTCGGCGCGGTCGGCATACGCATCGATGCGGAAGGCGCCCTTGTCGCCCAGCGCGCCCGTGCCGCCCACGCCGCCGCGCAACGCCTTGCCGCCGCCGTAGCCGGCCATCGCTTCCCAGCTGGTCGTGCGCTGCGGCGCCTTGCGCACGGCATTGATCGTGGCACCGGTGGTGCCGCTGCCGTACACCACCGAACCGGGGCCGCGCAGTACTTCGATGTAGTCGTAACCCCACGGATCGGCGGGATAGGTGGACGTGCCGGAGCCCACCAGCAGGCGCTGGCCGTTCTCCAGCAGCGCGAACGAATTGCTGCCGTTGAAGCCGCGCGACGAGAAGCTGACGCCATTGCCGGGCGAGCTTGTATCGGTCAGGCCCGTGGTGCGGGTGACCGCATCCTTGATCAGCAGGTCGCCCCGCTCCTGCATCGTGGCCGCGCTCAGCGACTCGACGCTGGCGGGCACGTCCTGCGCGTTCAGGTTCAGGCGGCTGCCGGTGGCCGTCGCGCGGGTCAGCCCGAGACCGTCCTGCGTGGCCGTTCCCTGGATCGTGACGGTCGGCATGGTGTCGGGCTGCTGGGCCAGGGCGGTGGTGGCGCACAGCAGGGCTGCGGCGGTGGCAAGGGGTGTCAGGTGGTTCATGTTTTTATGATGATTTGTTGGCTGGGGACTGTCCCCGGCGGGGACTGTCCCCTGTTCTGCTTTTGACTTGAGGGTTGACCTGCAACGTCAAGAACAACCGAGGGGACAGTCCCCGTGCGGGGACAGTCCCCTTAGTTCTTCGCCGGCTCGATCAGCATCAGCTTGCCGGTCTTCGGATCGCGGAACACCTCGCCGACGCGGTCGTAGCCGCTGCCGGCCTGCGTGACGCCATCGGCGGGCCGTTCGATCTGCTTGCCCTTCTCGACCGGCTGCGGCGTCTTCAATGCGCCGTTGGCGCCAGCGATCGCGGCGATCAGGCCGCAGGCGAATACCAGCATCACGTCAACCAGGTTGACGAGGCTGGCGCGCGGGTCTTCGTCGCTGTGGTCGAAGCGGGCGTCGAGGTGCGAGTACAGGCGCAGGCGCTTGCGGGCGGGCTTGTCTGCTGATATCTCGCTCATGCCGGCTGCTCCATCGCGTCCAGCGTTTCTTCGTACCAGCGGCGGCGCAGCTTGCCGATCACGAGGCCGCCGATGCCGGCCACGAGGCCCAGCACGGTGGCGTCGAAGGCCACCGTCACGGCGCTGGCCAGCTTGGCGGGATCGCCGGCACCCAGCGCAGCCAGGCCAGGCCCGAGCGGGATGATCGTAGCCATCAGGCCCAGCATCGGCGGGATGCGTGCCAGCAGGTCGGCACGTTCCAGGCGGTGGCGGGCAATCGTCTGCACCTGCGCCACGTCGCCGCTGCTGCGCAGCTGGCCCAGGCCGTGGAAGCGTTCGCCGACCGCGATCCCCGCCTCCACCACCGCGATCGCGCAGGCGATCAGCAATGCGACGAGGGACGGCATCAGCAACCAGCTGACGGCATCGTGCAGCCAGGCGAAGGAAAGGGTGTCGATCATGGAGTGCTCCTTATGGGTAAATGGGTTTGCCGGCCGCGCCACAGGCCCAGCGCGAACAGCGCGAGACCGGTGGCGAGCAGCGACAGCAGCCTGGCGATGGTGATGCCGGGCGCTTCGGGCGCCTCGGCTTGCTGGATCAGTTCGTAGACTTTCGGCGCGGGTGCAGGCGCGGGTGCGGGTTCGGGTGCAGCCGGTGCGGAGGGTTCTGCACTCCCAGCTGCAGCAGCCGGCGACTGCTGCACCGCCTGCGCGGTGTGGCGCGCTTGCGACCGCGCGGCAGGAGCAGCGGAGGCAGAGGCAGGCAGCATCTCGCCGCGCGCCTTGGCCAGCGTGACACCCAATGCCGCGGCATCGGCGGCATCCAGCTGCGGCGCCAGCCACTGCCACATCGGATGGTCCGGCGTCGTGTGGCCGCTGCCCGGCAGGCCGTTGGCCGACACGAGGCGGGCCAGTTCGCCGCCCATCTGCCTGATGGTGGCCTTGTCCGTCTTCCAGTAACCCTTCTCGGCGGCGACCATGAAGATCGCCAGCATGTGCGCCTTCACATGGGCGTTGTGGCGGTCGCCCAGGAATTCGGGCAGGCCCAGTTTGTGGGCATCGTCGAAGTACACGGACTTGACTTCGTCCCACGCCCAGTTCTTGACGAGGTCCGGCCGCGTCACCTGCCAGCCCCACAGGTTCTCGAGGAATTCCTGGCCCATCGTGCGCGCGCCCGCATAGCCGTGGTCCATCAATGGTTTCAGCCACGCCGGATTGAGGAAGCGGCCGCGCAGTTCGCCGAGCAGCGCCGAGGCCAGCGGTTCCACGTCCGCCCGGCCCGGCTGCGCGTGCTGCAGGATCAGCGCATCGGGCACCTTGCCGGTGCGGCCCTCGATGGCCAGCGACAGCCCGCCCAGATAGTCGAACGCGTCGTTGTTGTCCAGCAGGCCGTACAGATTGCTGGCGCGGCCGTGATAGGTGCGCGCGATGCCGTCCAGCGCGACGTCGAACGCGGCGTGGTTCGCTTCGCCGCTGGCATCCAGGCCATAGGCGTGGCCCATCCGGTTGCGGTAGGCGGCACCGATTTCATCGCGCTCGCGCCATGCGCCGGAGCGCTCCGTCAGCCGGTTGACGCCGGCTCCGTAGGCACCCGGCGCATCGCCGAACACGCGCTGCGCCGCGGCACGCCCTGCTTCCTCGACTGACTGCCCGGCGCGCGTCAACGCGCGCGCTCTCACAAGCCATTCATTGGCCACTCGGTTAGTTGCAGATTCATTGCCCCATGCCGTCTTGCCCAGCGGCGCCAGCGCCGCTTCCAGCGCCGGCCGCAACGCAGGATCCTGCTCCACCAGCGTGTTGGCCGACGCGGCCAGCGCCAGCCGGCCGGCGCGGTCGATCAGCCGGATCAGATTCGGATATAAATCGCGGAACAGGCCGGACGTGGTCACCAGCGCATCGCGCCGCGCCGCACCCGGCTTCAGGCGCACGTCGGTGACGATGCCGCGCGCATTCCATACCGGCTCGGCGCCCATCATCGCCAGCGCGAACGCCACCATCACGCCTTCATCGCGCACCGCGTCCGATGCCCACAGGATGATGCCTTCGCTGCCGGGCGCATTGGGCGAGCGCGCAATGGCCTTGTCGGCCAGGCTCGCCCCCAGCTGGTAACCCAGTTTCGTCGGCAGGATGTCGCCATCGACCGCGTGGAAGTTCCGGCCGGTCGGCAGCGACTCGGGAGAACGCAGCGGGTCGTTGCCCTTGCCCGGCTCGATGTAGCGGCCATTGAGGCCGGCCAGCAGCGCGGCCATTTCGCGGCGCGGCGATTCGGCCAGCTTTGCCGCGATGGCGGGATCGTCGATGCCGCCCTTCTTCATCGAATCGAGCATCAGGTCGATCGAGGCCTGCTGCCACGGCCGGCCGAAGATGTGCAGGCCATGCGGCATGAATTTCTCCTGCAGCTTGGTCAGGTAGTGGCCCACCTCGTGGGCCAGCAGGTCGTCGTCGGCCGCGTCGTAGCCGATGCCGCGCACTTCCAGCACGTCGGCCATCGACGCTTCCAGCTCGGCCTTCAGGTTCAGCGCCACCACCCGTTCGCGCATCAGGTGGGCGGCCTGCGTCTTCAGCGATTCGGAATTGGCCGCCTCATAGCTTTCCACGATCTGGCGCAGCGCGAGCAGCTCGTCGTACAGCGGTGTGCTGGCCAGCGGCGGCGTCAGGTGATCGACGATGACGGCCAGCCCGCGGCGCTTGGCCTGCGTGCCCTCGCCCACGCCATCGACGATATACGGATAGATGCCCGGCAGGTCGCCGGCAATCAGGCTCGGATAATCGTCGCTGGCCAGGCCCACCGCTTTCCCGGGCAGGAATTCGTAGGTCGAATGGCGGCCGATGTGGACCAGCGCATCGGCCTTGAAGCGGTCGCGCACCCAGTGATAGAAGCCGAGATACTGGTGCGGCGGCGTGATGCTGGTATTCGCGTGCAGCAGCTCCTCGTCCACCTCCCAGCCGCGCGGCGGCTGCGGGCCGACGAACACATTGCCGAACACGAGGCCGGGCACCAGCAGCTTGCCGCTGTCCACCATGATCTTGCCGGGTGCCGGGCCCCAGCCTTTCAGCCCTTCGATGCCGTAGCCCGACACGCGCTGGTTCAGCGACGCAAGCGTGGCGCAGCGGCGCGCGGCACGCACGTCCAGGCAGGCGCGGTAGCCGTCGCCCAGCGCCGCGAGATCGCGGATCGCATCTTCGCGCTGCGGATGATCGGCGCCTTCCACCAGGTGCTGGAGTTCCTTGACGATCACGTCCACCTGCTTGCGGCCCAACAGCCACTCTCCGGCAGCCTCCGCTTCCAGCACGTCCGCATGCAGGCGGCCCAGCAGGCCGCGCGTCATCTCCTGCTGCACGCGCGGCGACAAGGTGCCGAACCATTTCGCGTAATCGGTGGCGCTTACATTGTTCACGGTCGCACTCAGTTCGCGCAGCGCGGCGCGGTCTTCCGGCAGGTTGACACCGTGCGCCATGATCTGGTCCAGCAGCGCTTCCGGCGATGCCGGCAGCGTGCCCACGTTGTAGCCGGCGTCCTGCAACGCATGCAGCATGTCGAACAGCGAGGCCGGCACGTCCAGGTTGTCGGCGCCGATGTTCTGGCGGCCCGGCGGGTGGTTGTAGTAGATCAGCGCGACGCGCTTGTCCTTGTTGGGCTTCTGCTGCAATGCCAGCCAGCGGCTGACGCGCGCGGCAAGGCGGCTCACCTCCTCCGCGAGCACCACCGGCGGACGGTTCTCGATGCCGGTCAGCCTGTCCCGCTCCGCATTGCCCAAGGCCGCCACGACGATCGGCTGGCCGATGCCCTGCAGTTCCGGCAGCGCCACCCGGTACTGCACGGAGTCCGGCGGCAGGCCGTCCGGCGACAGGCGCCATTGCAGCGCCGTGCGGTCGGATAGACGGATGCCCTTGAACACGGGAATGTCGAGCTTCTTGAACGCTTCGGCCACCGCTTCGCGGCCTTCGGCGGCGCCCACGACGAAGTCCTGCAGCACCACCAGCGCGGCCGGTCTGGCAGGCGCGATCAGTTCGGGCAGTCGTTCCAGCGCCTCGCGCGAAGCGCCGCCCCAACGCGTGAGCACCTGCACGCACGGCTGGCCATTGCGCTCGATCTGCCGGCAGACGGCGCCCGGCACGGCCGCATCCATGTTCGACAGGTCCAGCACGACGACGGTCGGCTGCGCCTTCAGGCCCAGTTGTGCAGCCTGGCCCCAGGCGGCTTTGTCGGTAAGCTCCTTCTGCCCCACACGCAGCCGCAGCGTGGGTTCGGGCTGCGGGTCGGCCAGCGGCGTGGCCGGATGCAGCTGGTGCGCGAACAATGCTTCGGTGTTGTCGACGCCGCCGGCCTGCCATACCCGGCGCGCGGCCAGCCAGTGCGGTGCGGCGGAATGGGCCTGCGCGGCCTGCAGGGCTGCCGCTGGCGGCGTTTCGGTGGACAGATCGCGCAGCACGTCCGGCGAGAAGTCCTGCAGGCTGCCGCGCCGCGGGTCGCGCGTCATCAGGCTGAGGCTTGCTTCGCCGTTGAAGGCCAGCACGGCCGTCTTTGGCTTCGCGTTGCGCGCCAGCGCATCCTTCAGCCGGCGCGCCGGATCGCCGAAGATGGACACGGCCAGGATGCTGTCCGCAGAGCCGATCAGTTGCGCCACTTCGCGGTCGCTGGCCGCCATGAACTGGGCCGGCGTGCGCAGCACGATACGGTCCTTCGGATGGCTGGCCAGGTGACGGTGCGATGCTTCCAGCGCCATCGGCGCGGCGCGTTCGGTGACGATGGCGAACAGCGTCTCGGCACGGCCCGCGGCACAGGCCAGGACGCACAGCAGCATCGCGAAGCCGCGAACGATTTTATGTAGATTCAATTTGTACCTGACCCACGCAAGATCCGGGCAGCCGCGATCCTTCCGAGGCCGTGAATACACGCGCGCAGCAGTGCATGCAACAGCGTGTGCAACTGCGAGACCAGCCAGGTGGAAGAACAACGAACCGCCAACAGGCAAAACCACACCCCGGGTTTTGCACATCCATCGCGAACGGCCGGTCTTCTGGCTCGCCGTCATCCTTCCCCGATCCTGCCTTCCCGTGCATGGCACAGTGGCGTTCGATCGAAGTCGTCAGGCATACAGCAGCGGGGGCTGCGCCGGACTGGCGGGGATGAAAATCCCGCGCGTCACCGGCTTCCCGTTTCACCCTCTCATCGGTCGATGGAAGGGCACCGTTCACTTAATGGGCGGATTCTACATGCAACGATAGGCGATTGTCACCAATCCTCGCGAGACAGCGGCGCTACTGCCCCGCCGCTCCGGCCTTGCCAAGCGTATCGGCAAGCTGCACGAGCCGTACGAACTCGGCGCGATAGCCTTCGGTGTCCGCACCGCGCGAGCCGTTGGCCAGCGCGGCGATGTCGGCATAGCTGGTGTCCGCCAGTTGCGGCTCGCCGCGCAGCCGCTGGGCAAAGGCGGCGACGGCCACGGCGAAGCGCTGGTCTTCCGGCGCGGCGGCGAAGCTCTTGCGGGCCGACGAGGCCAGCACCGGATGCTCGATCAGCCGGCTCGCAGTTTCGCCCGGCAGCTTGTAACGCAGCTTGACGAAACAGAGTTCGCCGCTGTCCTTGCGCTTGGCCGGCTCGCGCTGGTTGTCTGCGTAACGCGGTGGATCGACCAGCTTGCCGGCCGCGCCGGCCGGCGTGATCTCGTAGATCGCGGTGACCGTGTGGCCCGCGCCGACATCGCCCGCATCGACCTTGTCGTCGTTGAAGTCCTGCCGCTGCAGCGCACGGGTTTCGTAACCGATCAGGCGGTACGCGGCCACGCGGGCGGGATTGAACTCGACCTGGAACTTGACGTCGTTCGCGATCGGGAACATGGTCGAGCCCAGCTCTTCGCCGAGCGCCTTGCGTGCTTCCAGCAGCGTGTCGATATAAGCCGCATTGCCATTGCCGGACTGTGCGAGACGCTGCATCAACGCGTCGTTCAGATTGCCCGCGCCGGCGCCGAGGATCGACAGGTAAATGCCCGTCTTGCGTTTGCCGGCAATGAAGGCTTCCAGCTGCTTCGGATCCGTCATGCCCACATTGAAGTCGCCATCCGTGGCCAGGATTACGCGATTGACGGCCTTCGCATCGAAGTTGCGTTCGGCCAGCTCGTAGGCGCGCTGCAGGCCCTGGCCGCCGGCCGTGCCGCCCGCCGCCGCCAGCGCATCGATGGCCTCGACGATCCTGTCGCGGTCCTTGCCGGCCGTGGGTTCGAGCGCCACCTGCGTGCCGTTCGCGTAGGTGACGATGGCAACGCTGTCGCTGTCGCGCAGTTGGCCGGCGAACAGGCGGAAGCCCTGCTTCAACAAGGGCAGGCGGTCGGGCGGCGCCATCGAACCGGAGATGTCGACCAGCAGTACCACATTGATGCGCGGCCGCTCCCGCGCCGGCAGATCGTAGCCGCGCACGGCGATGTGCAGCAGCTGGCTGGCGGGATTCCATGGGCTCGGCATCACTTCGGTGCCGATGGCGAACGGCTTCGCCTTGTCGGTGGGCGCCGGGTACCGGTAGGGGAAATAATTGACCATTTCCTCGACCCGTACCGTGTCGGGCGGCGGCACGCGGCCCGCCGTCAGCTGGCGGCGCAGGAAAGCGTAGGAAGCGGTATCGACGTCCGCACTGAATGTTGACACGGGCTGCTCGGCGACCAGCACGGACTGGTTGGCTTCCTTGTCCGGGAATTTGTCGGTGCTGCGGGGGACGGGGACGAGGAATGGCGCATACGGCGCCGCACGCCGGTATCCTGAAGCGGCAAGTTTGGCGACGGCCCGGCTGTCCGCTGCGGCCGACGGCACGGGCGGAATGGGTGGCGCGGGAGGTGCCGGCGGCGCCGGGAGTGCGGGCGGTACCGGCGGCGTCGGCCGCTGGGAAGTGCAGCCGGTAGCCAGCAATACGCCGGCAAGCGCAGCAACGATGCAGGATGAAAGTTTCATGGCCGATATCCACCTTGTTGACGATGAAGGAGATGATAACGAGAACGTGACCGAGTGCGGGGTGGGCGTCAACCGGCGTTACATTTGTTATCCGCTCTGTCGGGGCATCACCGGTGCATGCAGCGGAACCCGACCACGTGATGGTGCGTGTTCTCCAGGTCAAGCCAGCATTCCTTCCTGACCCCGGCCTTTGCCTCTGGGTCTGACATCCCCCCCTCATGCTTCAACTTGACGAAATTCGTCAAGATTGACACTCCAAAATACAGAGCATAGTCTGGTCAAGCGTCATCTGCAGGCGCGCATCCATAAAAAAACAGGAGACAGCATGAACAAGCTACACCGGGGCCTGGCGCTTGCCGGCCTGCTACCCGTCATACCGCTGGCCGCCGTGGCGCAGACGGTGCCCGACGGGCCGATGGAAACCGTGGTCGTGACGGCGACGCGGCGCGCGCAGGCCATGCAGGACGTGCCGCAAACGATCAACGTATTCTCGGAAAAGAACATCAAGGACGCCGGCGCGCAGGATTTCGCCACGCTGGTCAACTCGATGGCCGGCGTCGAACTGCGCCAGGAGCAGGCCGGCCAGGGCGGCGTCGCCGTGCGCGGCATCTCCGAGCTGAACATCATGAACCTGTACGGCGGCACGGGGTCGGCCACCGGCATGTACCTGGACGAGATGCCGCTCAGCGCGGGCGGGCGCTTTCCCGGCGTGAGCGCGTTCGACATCCAGCGCGTCGAGGTGCTGAAGGGCCCGCAGGGCACGCTGTTCGGCGAAGGCTCGCTGGCCGGCACGGTGCGCTTCATCGCCAACAAGCCCAGGTTCGACAAGCCCGCCGCCGCGGTCGAGGCGACCGGTTCGCGCACCGCCGGCGCCACGGACAACCATTCCGTCAATGCGATGGTCAACCTGCCGCTGGCCGACAACGCGGCGCTGCGGATCGTGGCGTTCGAGCGGGACGACGGCGGCTACATGGATGCGCGCATCACGGATGGCCGGACCGTGCGCCGCATCGTCGAGAACGCGAACTTCCAGCGCAGCCATGGCGGCCGGGCAATGCTGCGCTTCGAGCCCACGCGCGACCTGGCCATCTCGGCCGTCGCCTTCGTCAACGAAGCAAAGAATGGCACCCGCAGCCGCGGGCCGGAAGCGGGCATCGGCTCGTTCTCGATGCTGGAAGACCAGCGCGACCGCCTCAACGCCTTCAACCTGACGGTCGAATACGATGCGGGCCCGGCGTCGCTGGTGGCCAGCGCGTCGCATTACGAGCGCAAGATCGCGGCCAACACGGACCAGGTGCAGACCATCGAACTGATCAACGGCGTGCTGGAGCAATTGCGCCCGCTGGCCGTCGACGTGCTGGGCGTGCCGTGGGCCGACCAGGCCGATGCCGTGTACAGCTTCCATAACTACAACGCGCGCAGCGACACGCTGGAACTGCGCCTCGTGTCGAACGGCGACGGCGACCTGAAATGGACGGCGGGCCTGTTCTACAAGGATACCGACACGCTGCACAAGGCCCGCGCCACCACCACGCCGGAGATCCCCAACGCCACCTGGGCCGCCATCACGTCCGCGCTGTCGGAAGGCGCCGTCTCGATCGGCGAAGGACAGAACGTGCGGGCCGATTCGACCATCCGCCAGACCGCGCTGTTCGGCGAGGTGTCCTACGATGTCACGAAACAGTTCCAGCTGCTGGGCGGCGGCCGTCTGTTCCGCGAAAAGCGCGCGTCCACGTCGGTCTGGGAAAGCTCGCTGGCCTTCCTCAGCGGCGGGCTGCCGCCCGGTTCCTCGTCGTCCGGCGCCACGTCGTCGCTGTTCAATCCGAAGGTCACTGCGAGCTATAAATGGAGCCGCGATGTGATGGGTTACGCCACCCACAGCAAGGGCTTCCGCAGCGGCGGTCAGAACGAGTACCTGCCCTTCACGCCGACGGCGGCACCCGACTACAAGCCGGAAACGCTGGTCAACGACGAACTGGGCGTCAAGACCAGCCTGCTGAACAACACGCTCAGCGTCAACGTGTCCGTCTACGACATGAAGTGGGACGACCTGCAGCAGGTGGTCGCGCAGGGCATCGGCGGCATCGGCAAGGCGCTGGGCAATGTGGGCAGCGCGCACAGCCGCGGCCTGGACTTCGATGCGCACTGGATGCCGACGCGCCAGTTCGACGTGTCGTTCGCCGCCTCGCTGCTGAAGGCGGAACTGGACGACGCGGTGGTGCTGGGTCCCAGTGCAGGCGACGTGACCGTCCCCGCCGGCACGCCCGTTCCCGGTACGAGTCGGCGCTCCTTCAGCCTGGGCAGCAGCTACCGCTTTCCCCTCGGTGCGGGCCTGAACGGCTTCCTCGGCGGGCGCGCCGCCTACCACAGCGACACCATCTCCGACCTGCGTCATTACCAGGACCGCACGCCCGGCGCGACGACGATGGATGCCCGCTTCGGCATCGAAGCGAAGTCGTGGCAGCTGATCGGCTTCGTCGACAACCTGGCCAACCGCCATTCGGCCGTGCGCGAGGACTTCGACGGCCCCGATGCATTCACGCAGCAGCGCAACTTCTTCTGGTCGCGGCCCCGCACGATCGGCCTCACGCTGCGCGCCAGTATGTAAGCCATGGACCGTCGCCGCCTGGACTTGACCATGATTGACCTGTCAATGTACGCTAAGAAATCAATATTGATCGGACGAGACCATGGACAAGACACCGAAGCACGCCGCCGCCGACAGCGCCCCCGTCGGCGACTACCTGACGGCCGCCCAGGCGATGGCGCTGCTGAACGTCAGCGCGCAGACGCTGTATGCCTACGTCAGCCGCAAGGGCATCCGCACCAAGCCCGTGGCGGGCAGCCGGCAGCGGCTGTACTGGAAGGCCGACATCGAACAGCTGCGCCGCCGCAAGTCGGCGGCGCGGCAGCACGGCCATATCCACGACAGCGCGATCACGCTGGTGACGCCCGATGCGCTGTACTACCGGGGCCAGGACGTTGCCGACCTGGCCGAACGGGCGTCGTTCGAAACGGTCGCCGCGCTGCTGTGGGCCAGCGACGAGCAGCACACGTTCGGCGACCGGGCGCCGAAGGCGCTGTCCCTGTGGCCCGCGCTGCGCAAGCTGCTGGCGGGGCAAGGCCAGGTCAACCTGGCCACCGCCCTGTTCCCGCTGCTGGAGGAAGCCAACCCGAAGGCCTACGACCTGTCGCGGCCGGGCATGGCGCGCACCGGCGCCGGCATCCTGCGCTGGCTGGCCGCGATCACCGTCGGCGCGGAAGGGCCGACGGACGAACCGGTGCACCTGTTCCTGGCGCGCGAACTGCGGCTGAAGGACCCGGCGGCGGACATCGTGCGCCGCATCCTCGTGCTGTCGGCCGACCACGGCCACGAGCCGTCGGCGCAGGCCGTGCGGGCGCTGGCCGCGACGGGCGTAACGCCATGGCGTGCGCTGATCGGCGGCCTGTCCGTGACGATCGGCCGCAACAGCAAGAGCAACGAGTTCGATGCGATCTACCGCTTCGTCACGGAAATCACCGGCAATCCGGACCCGCGCAGCGTGATCGTGCAGCGCATCCGCATCGGCGACCCGCTGCCCGGCTTCGATGCGGGCACGTTCCCGGCCGGCGACCCGCGCGCCGTCGCGCTGCTGCGGCATTGCGCCAAGGTGTTTGCCCGCGAGCGCAGCTGGCTGCGGCTGCAGACGGCGCTGCAGGCCGTCGCCGAGATCCGCGACCAGCAACCGACCTTTGCCCTCGCCTGCATCTACGCCGGCGTGCAGGTGGGCCTGGGGCCGCAGGCCTCGCTGTTCCACCTGGGCCGCGCGGCCGGCTGGATCGCCCATGCCATCGAGCAGTATCACGCGGGGGATGGGCGCTAATCGGCTGCTCAGCGTCGTGAAGCCCGGGGACAGGCACTTGATT
>DKJA01000111.1 GCA_002454505.1 Oxalobacteraceae bacterium UBA6704 | reverse complement strand
CGCCGACCCGCGCGTGGCCGCCGTTCATTATCCGGGCCTGCCGGCGCACCCGCAGCACGGCATCGCCACCGACCTGTTCAAGGCCTACGGCTCGCTGTTCAGCTTCGAGCTGAAGGACGGCATCGACTGCTTCGACTACCTGAACCGGCTGAAGGTCGCCGTGCCGGCATCGAACCTGGGCGATACGCGCACGCTGGTGATCCCCGTGGCGCACACGATCTTCTTCGAGATGGGCGCCGAACGCCGCGCATCGATGGGCATCGCGGAATCGCTGATCCGCGTGTCGGTCGGCATCGAGGACACGGCGGATCTCGTCGCCGATTTCCAGAACGCGCTCGGCGCATGATGCGCCGGTTCGTGGCGCTGGCAGCGCTGGTCGCCGCAGCCGGCGCGCAGGCCGAAGTCAGCGTGCCGCTGACGCTGGAGAAGGGCATTCCGGTCACGACGCTGACCATCGCCGGCCAGGCCTTTCCGTTCACGTTCGACATCGGCTCCGGCCGCACGGTGCACCTGACGCGCGACGTGATGGCGAAGATCCCCGGCCTGAAGCTCACCGGCCGCAAGGTCAAAAGCCTGGACCTGGCCGGCAGCGTGCGCGAGGAGGATGAATTCGTCATTCCCGATCTCGTCATCGATGGCGTGTCGTTCGGCGAGGTGACCGGCGTGTCGTACGAGGCGTGGGGGCTGAACATCGGCCCGGATGCGAAGCAGCCCGGCCATTCCGTACTGGGCCTGGGCCTGTTCGCGCACCAGCCTTTCGTGTTCGATTATCCGGGGCAGAAGCTGCGCTTCGGCGCGCCGCTCGATCCGGGCACCGGCTGGCGCGACCTGGCGCACGAGCGGGTCCACGAAGGCATCGTCGCCACGTTTGCCAACGGGCGGGCGCGCTACCGGATGGTGTTCGATTCGGCGGCCAACATCTCGCTGGTCAAGCCGCAGAGCGTGCAGGCGCAGAAGGACGACACCACTGCCTGCGATACGTTCGGACCGGGCAAGGCGTGTTCCTACGTCAGCGTGGCGCTGCCGGGCGGCCCCGAGATCCGGCCTTACCTGCTGCCGATGCCGGACAAGTTCAAGCCGGACGGCATCGCCGGGGCGGATTTCTTCCGGCACTATGCCGTGTATGTGGATCTGGCCAGGGGCAAGGTGGCTTTGCGACCGGCGCAGCAATAAAAAAGCGGGCGTGCAGCCCGCTTTTTTTGCGTGGGGAGTTCAGTGCCAGCTGCGCAGCAATCCCACCGCCAGGCCTTCCAGCGCAAACTCGTCCTGCTCCGGGTTCACCGTGATGACCTTGAAGTCGGGATTCTCCGGCAGCAACTCCACCGTCGAACCGGTGCGGCGATAGCGCTTTACCGTGACTTCGTTGCCGATGCGGGCGACGACGATCTGGCCGTTCTTCGCGCTGTCCACCTTTTTGACGGCCAGCAGGTCGCCATCCATGATGCCGATGTCGCGCATCGATTCGCCGCGCACCTTCAGCAGGAAGTCCGGCTTGGCCGAGAACAGCGCCGGATCGACGTTGTAGCTCGTCTCCAGGTTTTCCTGCGCCAGAATCGGCGAACCGGCGGCGACGCGGCCGATCAGCGGCAGCGACATCAGCAGCGCGGCCGGCACCTGCGGCAGCGGGCCCAGGTCGGTCGCCCGCGACAGCGACGAAGCCGGGCGCTCGCCCAGCAGCCGGATGCCGCGCGACGTGCCGGCGGTGATCTCGATGGCACCCTTGCGCGCCAGCGCCTTCAGGTGTTCCTCGGCCGCATTGGCGGACTTGAAGCCCAGCTCGGCGGCGATTTCCGCGCGGGTGGGCGGGAAGCCGGTGTTCTCGATGGCATCCCTGATCAGATTGAGAATTTGTTCCTGTCGTGCGGTGAGCTTGATCATGATGCTGGCCTCAAAAGGCTGTGGATATGGACAGTCTGTATTTTTGTACAGTGTTCGCGGGAATGCAAGGGAAAACGCTTGTCCAACACGAAATATTTCCCGAAAAATGGGGACGGACCCCATTTTCCGGCAACTTTCCTCAAAAACAGGGTCTGTCCCTATTTTTAGCTTGCTGACAGCGGTAACGGAAGATAGCTAGGTGGCTAGCAATGCTACTGAAATGCTGCTATGCTAGCGGGCTTACCTCTTCCCACACCCGTCTTGACGCCGGGGTGGGCTATCAACACAGTCCTTAAGGGAGTTTGCATGCGTCACTACGAAATCGTATTTATCGTCCATCCGGACCAGAGCGAGCAAGTGCCCGCGATGATCGAACGTTACAAAGCCAGCGTGACCTCGCGCGGCGGTAACGTCCACCGCGTGGAAGACTGGGGCCGCCGTCAGATGGCGTACTCGATCCAGAAACTGGCCAAGGCTCACTACATCTGCCTGAACATCGAGTGCGACAACGACACGTTGGTCGAGCTGGAAACCGCGTTCAAATTCAATGATGCCGTGCTGCGTCACCTGACCGTCAAGCTGAAGAAAGCGGAAACCGCGCCTTCGCCGATGATGAAGTCGGTGCAACGCGAAGACGCTGCCAAGAGCCACCGTGCCGAAGCAGCCGCGCCAGCGCCTGCCGCCGCGCCGGCTGCAGCCTAAGTATTGACAGGGAATTCGCTGAACCAGCTCCAGTTTGTCGGCCTCATCACCGAACGGGAAGTGATTCGTTTCACCCCGGCCGGTCTGCCGATTGTGAATGCAGTCTTGCAGCACAATTCGCAGCAGGTGGAGGCGGGCGTCGCCAGGATGACCGAGTTCGAGATCGCCGCGGTTGCCGCGGGAGAGATTTCGGGCCGGTTCAGTCAGGCGCAACTGGGAGGCGCTTACGAGTTCACGGGATTCCTGGCCAAGAAAAGCCGCAACAGCAAAAGCCTGGTATTTCACATCATTGATTTTCGTGCCGTCCAGACGACACAACATTTAGATACAGGAGCCTAAAATGGCATTCGGTAAAAAGTTCGACAAAAACAAAGCAAAGCTGAAAGAAAAGCGCAAACAGCAGAACCCGCTGTTCAAGCGTAAGAAATTCTGCCGCTTCACCGCCGCTGGCGTTGAGCAAGTGGACTACAAAGACGTAGACACGCTGAAAGATTTCATCCAGGAAAACGGCAAGATCATGCCAGCCCGCCTGACCGGCACGAAGGCGCACTACCAGCGTCAAGTGGACACCGCGATCAAGCGCGCACGCTACCTGGCCCTGCTGCCTTACACCGATCTGCACCACGCCTAATCGGCAGCAGTTCAGACAGACCTGGAGAACACTATGCAAATCATTCTGTTGGAAAAAGTTATCAACGTCGGCAACCTGGGCGACGTGGTGAAGGTCAAGGACGGTTACGCACGTAACTTCCTGATCCCGCAAAAACTGGCACGCCGTGCCACGACGGCCGCCGTGGCCGAGTTCGAAACGAAACGCGCCGAACTGGAAAAAGCTGCTGCTGAAAAGCTGGCCGCTGCCCAGGGTCAAGGCGAGAAGCTGAACGGCATGACCGTCACCGTGTCGCAGAAGTCGGGCGTCGATGGCCGTCTGTTCGGTTCCGTGACGAACTTCGACATCGCCGAAGCGCTGACGAAAGCCGGTTTCCCGGTCGAGAAAGCGGCCGTGCGCCTGCCGAACGGCCCGCTGAAAACCACCGGCGAGCACCCGGTGTCGGTGTCGCTGCACACGGACGTGGTGGTCGACGTGACCGTCGCCGTCGTGGGCGAAGCTGCCTAAGCAGTCCACGCTGCCGCATCAGTAGAAAAGCCGGGTTCGCCCGGCTTTTTTATTGCCCGCTCGTTCGGGCACCTGTTGTTCACTTTGGCACCCACCTGGTTGCCCGCTCAGTTGCCAACTTAGTTGCCAACTCAGTTGCCAACTTCATTGCCCACCCCAAAGCATTCTTTTTGTTGGTCACCGGCCTGCTTGGTCGGCCGCATAAGCAGGTATAATGCGCGCCATGAATGCCCCATCCGACCCGCAAGTCGATTCCCTTCGCATCCCCCCCCACTCGATCGAGGCCGAACAGTCCGTGATCGGCGGGCTGCTGCGCGATAACGCCGCATGGGACCGCATCGCCGACTTCATGCACGCGGAAGATTTCTACCGCTACGATCACCGCATCATCTTCGAACAGATGGTCCGCCTGATCAATGCGGGCAAGCCGGCGGACGTGATCACCGTCTTCGAAGCGCTGTCGATGCTGGGCAAGGCCGACGATGTGGGCGGCCTGCAATACCTGAACGCGATGGCGCAGAATACGCCGTCGGCCGCGAACATCCGCCGCTATGCCGAGATCGTGCGCGACCGCGGCGTGCTGCGCAAGCTGATCACCGTCGCCGATGAAATCTCCGGCAACGCGTTCAGCCCGCAGGGCAAGGAAGTCAAGCAGATGCTGGACGAGGCGGAGTCGAAGATCTTCGCGATCGCCGAGCAGGGCGCCCGCGGCGCGCAGGGCTGGACGGCCGTGCAGCCGCTGCTGACCCAGGTGGTCGAGCGCATCGACGAGCTGTACAGCCGGGAAAGCGGCAGCGAGATCACCGGCGTGCCGACCGGCTTCACCGACCTGGACAAGATGACGTCCGGCCTGCAGGGCGGCGACCTGGTCATCGTCGCCGGCCGTCCGTCGATGGGCAAGACGGCATTTTCCGTCAACATCGGCGAACACGTGGCGATCGAGGCGGGCCTGCCCGTCGCCGTGTTCTCGATGGAGATGGGCGGCGCCCAGCTGGCCATGCGTATGCTGGGTTCCGTCGGCCAGCTGGACCAGCACCGCCTGCGTACCGGCAAGCTGAACGACGAAGACTGGCCGCGGCTGACGCACGCCATCCAGCGCATGAACGAAGCGCAGCTGTACATCGACGAAACGCCGGCCCTCAATCCGATCGAGATGCGCGCCCGCGCGCGCCGGCTGGCGCGCCAGTGCGGCAAGCTGGGCCTGATCATCGTCGACTACCTGCAGCTGATGCAGGGTTCCCAGGCCGGCGACAACCGCGCCGCCGAGATCTCCGAGATCTCCCGCTCGCTGAAAGGCCTGGCGAAGGAACTGCACTGCCCCGTCATCGCCCTGTCCCAGCTGAACCGCTCGCTGGAGCAGCGCCCCAACAAACGTCCCGTGATGTCCGACCTGCGCGAATCCGGCGCTATCGAGCAGGATGCGGACGTGATCATCTTCCTGTACCGCGACGAGGTGTACAACCCCGATTCGCCGGACAAGGGAACCGCCGAAATCATCATCGGCAAGCAGCGTAACGGCCCGATCGGCGCGATCCGTCTCACGTGGATGGGCATGTACACCAAGTTCGGCAACTACTCGGGCAATCTGTCGATCTACCAGGGCGACTGATCGCGAGCAAGAAGCCACGGGCCGTTAGAGCGCGGCCCGCAGCAGCACCAACGAATCAACCAACGGAGAACAAAATGTTTGGACGCCTGATGCCCACCGAGGGCAAATTCTTTGACCTGTTCAATCAGCATGCGGAACTGTGTGTCAAGGGCGCAAAGGAAATGCTGGGCCTGATGACCAATTTCGACGACCTCGAAAACCGCGTGCACGCGATCGAAAGCATCGAGAAGCAGGCCGACAAGATCACCTACACGACGGTGGACCTGCTGCACAAGACGTTCATCACGCCGCTCGACCGCGACGACATCCACAAGCTGATCACCAAGATGGACGACATCCTGGACATGATGGAAGACGCCGGCCAGACCGTGTCGCTGTACGACCTGCACGCCGTCACGCCGGAAGCGAAGCGCCTGGCCGAACTGGTGCTGGCCTGCTGCGAAAAGGTCAAGGATGCCGTGGCGCTGCTGTCGAACATGAACAATGCCCGCGAGATCGTCGGCATCTGCGAAGAGATCGACCGCCTGGAGTCGGATGCCGACCACGTGATGCGCGCCGCCATGTCCAAGCTGTTCCGCGACGAACCGGACGTGCGCAACCTGATCAAGATGAAGGCGATCTACGAGATCCTGGAAACCGTGACGGACCGCTGCGAGGACGTGGCCAACATCATCGAAGGCATCATCGTCGAAAACGCGTAAGCGTTGGCCACACGATAACAAGAACTCCATGCAGACCCTACAAATCAGCATCTACGCGCTGGCGGCACTGATCTTCCTGGCACTCGTCTTCGACTTCATGAACGGCTTCCACGACGCCGCGAACGCCATCGCGACCGTCGTGTCGACGGGCGTGCTGAAGCCGCAGACGGCGGTGGCGATGGCCGCCTTCTTCAACTTCGTTGCCGTGTTCGTCGTCGGCCTGCACGTGGCCACCACCATCGGCAAGGGCACCATCGACCCCAATGTGGTCGACCATTACGTGATCTTCGGCGCGCTCGTCGGCGCCATCGCGTGGAACCTGATCACCTGGTACTACGGCATTCCATCGTCGTCGTCGCACGCGCTGATCGGCGGCCTGGTGGGCGCGGCCGTGGCGAAATCCGGCACCGGCGCGCTGATCGCCGGCGGCCTGATCAAGACGGTGGTGTTCATCGTCGTCGCCCCGCTGCTGGGCTTCGTGCTGGGCACGCTGATCATGCTGATCGTGTCGTGGGTGTTCGTCAAATCGACGCCCCGCAAGATCGACACGTGGTTCCGCCGCCTGCAGCTGGCCTCGGCCGCCGCCTACAGCCTGGGCCACGGCGGCAACGATGCGCAGAAGACCATGGGCATCATCTGGATGCTGCTGATCGCGTCCGGCCAGGTGGCCGCCAGCGACGCGGCGCCGCCCACCTGGGTCATCGTCGCCTGCTACGGCGCGATCTCGTTCGGCACGCTGTTCGGCGGCTGGCGCATCGTCCGCACGATGGGCCAGAAGATCACCAAGCTGAAACCCGTCGGCGGCTTCTGCGCCGAAACGGGCGGCGCGATCACGCTGCTGATGGCATCGTTCTGGGGCGTGCCCGTGTCGACGACGCACACGATTACCGGTGCCATCGTCGGCGTCGGCTCGGCGCAGCGCCTGTCGGCCGTGCGCTGGGGCGTGGCCGGCAACATCGTGTGGGCGTGGATCTTCACGATCCCTGCCTCCGCCTTCGTGGCCGCCATCGGCTGGTGGATCGGCACGCACATCATGTAAGTCTGCTGCGCTGCACTGGCGCGGCACAAAAAAACCGGTGACAGGCTCCCTTTTTCCAGCAATATTTCCTGGAAATCGGTGCCTGTCACCGGTTTTTTTTATGCGCTGAAGAAATTGTGCACCTGCGATAAAATGGCGGATGGCTTCCGCATTTTCTTCCGCTCTGGCGTCCCTGCGCCGTTTCGCTCCCGACTCCTTCACGCTTGCGCTGCTGACCACCGTCGCTATTGCCACGGCCTTGCCGTGCACGGGCCAGACGGCCGTCGTGTTCGGCCACGTGACGACGGTGGCGATCGGCCTGCTGTTCTTCCTGCATGGCGCCAAGCTGTCGCGCGAGGCCATCGTGGCCGGCATGGCGCACTGGCGGCTGCACCTGCTGGTGCTGTGCTGTACCTTCGTGCTGTTCCCGCTGCTGGGCCTGCTGCTGAAGCCGGTGGCGCTGCTCGTGCTGACGCCGGAGCTGTATATCGGCCTGCTGTTCCTGTGCATGCTGCCGTCCACCGTGCAGTCGTCGATCGCGTTCACGGCGATGGGGCGGGGCAATGTGCCGGCGGCGATCTGCAGCGCGTCGGCATCGAACTTCCTCGGCATCTTCATCACGCCGCTGCTGGTCAGCACCTTCATCGTGCAGGCCCATTCCGAGCGCTCGTCGGTCGACGCGGTGCTCGCCATCGTGCTGCAGCTGCTGGTGCCGTTCGTCGCCGGCCAGGCCATGCGGTCGCTGATCGGCCGCTGGGTCGACCGGCACAAGCCGATGCTGAAGTATGTCGACCAGGGCTCGATCCTGCTGGTGGTCTACACGGCGTTTTCCGAGGCCGTGTCCGAACAGATCTGGCACAAGCTGTCGCCATCGATGCTGTTCGCGCTGGGCGTCACGTGCTGCGTGCTGCTGGCCGCCGTGCTGGGCCTGTCGCTGTGGATGAGCCGCCGGATGGGTTTCACGCATGCGGACGAAGTCACCATCGTGTTCTGCGGCTCGAAGAAAAGCCTGGCGTCCGGCGTGCCGATGGCGAAGGTGCTGTTTGCCACGTCTTCGCTGGGCATGGTGATCCTGCCGGTGATGCTGTTCCACCAGATCCAGCTGATGGTGTGCGCCGTGCTGGCGCAGAAGTTCGCCGAGCGGCGCGATTAGGCTTTTAACGCCACATCGGCCAGTACATCCGCGTGCAGGGCGCGGATGCGGCGGTCGGTAAAATAGCCGCCCGCCTCGGTGTACTGCAGGTAGGCGCGGCCGCATTTCATGCAGCGGCTGACGTCGCACCGGTTGAACGGATACCAGCGGGGCGCAACCGGCGCCGCCGCATCCTCGTAACGCGTGCCGGCCGGGTGGTATTCGGCGAAGGTCGCTTCTTCGAACGGATCGTCCACCAGCGTGCCCACGGGCGCGAACTGGTCCAGCGCCAGCAGCGGCGGGAAGCTGATCCAGCCATCGGCCGGCGTATCGCGGCAGTCGCAAGGCTGCGTGACGGCGTCCGACGCCAGCGCCATCTCTTTCAATTGTTCGAAGTTCATCCGGCGATTGTAGCGCGGCAGTCACACTTGCGCTGCATCCCATATTTGAGATATTGTCTCAGATATGGGAAATGACGACGATTTCGAGAACAAACTGGTCCAACGGCTGGCCGCGCTGCGCGAAAGCCGCGGCTGGTCGCTGGAGGAGCTGGCCACACAGAGCGGCATCAGCCGCGCCACGCTGTCGCGGCTGGAGCGGGGCGAGACGAGCCCCACCGCCGCGCTGCTGGGCAAGCTGTGCGCCGTGTACGGCCTGCCGATGTCGCGGCTGATCGCCGAGGTGGAAGAGCAGGGCGCCCAGCTGATCCGCGCCGCCGACCAGCCGGTGTGGACGGATGCCGCCACGGGCTTCATGCGCCGCATGGTGTCGCCGCCCGTCAAGGGCATGCGCGCGGAACTGATCGAAGGGCGGCTGCCGGCCGGCGCCGTCATCGACTACCCGCAGCCGCCCGTGCGTGGCCTGGAGCAGCACATCTGGCTGCTCGACGGCCAGCTCGACTACACGCTCGATGGCGTCACCTACCGCCTGGCCGCGGGCGACTGCCTGCGCTTCCGGCTGTTCGGGCCCACCCGTTTCACCTGTCCCGCCGACAGCGGCGCTCACTACCTGATAGCGATCTGCGAACCATGATCACGATTCACGAACTCGATGGCGCCGGCCTGCGCGCCGCGGCAAACCAGTTGGCCGACGTGCTGCACGACTGCGTCGCACATGGCGCCAGCGTCGGCTTCCTGCCGCCGTTCGGCGTACCGGAGGCGCACCGCTTCTGGCTCGACGTTGCCGGGCAGGTGGAGGCCGGCGCCCGCACGGTGTTCGTCGCCCGCGACGGGGACGGCAGCATGTGCGGCACCGTGCAACTGGCGCTGGCCACGCCGGCCAATGGCGCGCACCGGGCCGAGGTCAACAAGATGCTGGTGCACACGCGCAGTCGCCGCCGCGGCGTTGCCAGGCTGCTGATGGCAGCGGCCGAGGCACGCGCCCGCGCCTTGCAGCGCACGCTGCTCGTGCTCGATACATGGACCGGCAGCGGCGCGCAGCAGCTGTACGCGGGCCTGGGCTTTCGCGTCACCGGCGACATCCCGCAGTTTGCCCGGCTCGACGACGGCACGCTGGGTGCCACCACCGTCATGTACAAGCTGTTGGAGCCTGTGTGCGACGTGCGCGAAGAAGACCCCGCATCCGCCGATGCGCGGGCGCTGATGGACGAACTGTCCGCCACACTGCAGGACATCACCGGCGATGCCGGCACCACCTCGTTCGACATCGCTTCGGTGCATGACGAACGCGCCGCCTTCGTCATCGCCCGCGACAGCTCGGGCAGGGCGGTGGGCTGCGGCGCGCTGCGTCCCCTCGATGCGGACACCGCCGAAATCAAGCGGATGTACGCGCGCCCCGGCAGCGGTGCCGGCGCCGCGATTCTTGCTGACCTCGAAGCGCGCGCCGCCATGCTGGGCTACCGCGCCGTATGGCTGGAAACCCGCAAGGTCAACACCCGGGCCGTGCGCTTCTACGATGCCCAGGGCTATCTGCGCATGCCGAACTACGGCAAGTACGTCGGCATCGACGCGGCCGTGTGCTTCGGCAAGCGGGTCGGCTGACGTTCAAAAATCGGTGGACCGGCTGACCGCCTGCCACGCATCGAGCTGCGCGCCGAGGTCGGCCAGCTTGCCGCGCACGAGGGCCAGCGCGTCGCTGCCCAGCACCAGGTGGGCGGGCGGCGCCGGGTGCTTCAGCAGGTCGAGGATGGCCCGCGCCGCTTTCGCCGGATCGCCCGTCTGCTGGCCGCTCTTGGCCACGCGGGCGGCGCGCACCGGGTCGAACAGCGCATCGTAGTCGGCGATGCTGCGTTCGCTGCGTCGCATCGAGCGGCCGGCCCAGTCGGTGCGGAAAGAGCCGGGCGCCACGGCCGTCACGTGGATGCCGAACTCGCGCACTTCCTTGCCGAGTACTTCCGAGATGCCTTCCAGCGCGAACTTGCTGCCGCAGTAATAGGCGATGCCGGGCATCGTGACGAAGCCGCCCATCGACGTGATGTTGACGATGCGGCCCGCCCGGCGCGCCCGCATGCCGGGCAGGACGGCCTGCGTGACGGCGACGGCGCCGAACACGTTGACATCGAACTGGCGCCGCAGTTCGGCCAGCGGCGATTCCTCCAGCACGCCCTCGTGGCCGTAGCCGGCATTGTTGATCAATACATCGACAGGGCCAGCCCGTTCCGTCAGCGCCGCCAGCGCGGGTGCCACGGCAGCGAGGTCGCCGATATCCAGTATCTCCGCATAGGCCTGTCCCGGCGCCAGCGCTTCGAACTCGGCCGCCGCTTCCGCGGTGCGCACAGTGCCCGCCACGCGGTGGCCGTCGGCCAGCGCCGCCTGGGCGATCGCGCGGCCGAAGCCGCTGGACACGCCGGTGATCAGTATCGTTGTCTGCATGGTCTGCTCCTTCATTGAAAGAAGCCGATGATGCCAACGGCGGCGGCGTGTGCACAGGCCGCATTCTCCGCATCGCTTGCCTGATTCTCCGGATGGCCACCGGCCGGTCCGAAAAACTGGCATAGTAGGAAAATGCCACTAACCGAGAAAATCGCCCCGGCCGACCGGCGCCGGATGATCGCGCTGCTGGCGGCGCTGGCGCCGGACGAAGGCTACAACCTGACGGCGCTGCCGGATGTGCGCCTGCTGCGCTCGAACCGGCCGCTGGCCCGCACGCCCGTGCTGTACGAGCCGGGCATCGTCATCGTCTGCCAGGGCAGCAAGCGGGGCTGGCTGGGCGACACGCTGTACCTGTACGACGCGCAGCATTACCTGGCCGTGGCGGTGCCGGTACCGTTCACGATGCAGACGGATGCGACGGCCGAGGAACCTCTGCTGGCGATCTACCTGCGTCTCGACTTTACCGTGCTGGCGGCCCTGCTGCTGGAGCTGGACGGGGTAGCGGAAGCGCCGGTGCCGCAGGTGGAACCGGCCAGCATGGTGTCGAGCCCGATGGATGCGCGGCTGGCCGCCACGGTGCTGCGCTTTCTCGACGTGCTGGGCAACGCGCGCGATGCCACGATCCTCGGGCCGGCGCTGGTGCGCGAGATCTATTACCGGGTGCTGACGGGCGCGCAGGGCGCCGTGCTGCGCGCCGCCTTGCGCCAGCAGGGCCGCTTCGGCCACATCGCCCGCGCCGTGCAGCGCATCCATGCCGACTACGCGAGCGGCATCGGCGTGCCGGTGCTGGCAGCGGAAGCGAACATGAGCCTCGCCACGTTCCACGAACATTTCAGGACGGTGACGGGCACGTCGCCTTTGCAGTACCTGAAGTCCACCCGGCTGCACCAGGCACGGTTGCTGATGGCCCGCGCCGGCATGGCGGCGGCGGTGGCCGCGGCCACGGTCGGCTACGAGAGCCCGTCGCAGTTCAGCCGCGAGTTCCGGCGCCTGTTCGGCCGCAGCCCGACGGAAGAGGCGGAGCGCCTGCGCGCCGGCTTTGCGTTGCCGGCGCTGCCGCCGTCGCCCTTCGTCAGTTCACACTGAGCTCATACTGAAGCAGGTGCGTCATGGCAGCACACGCACAGCTTGTTCCCGTCCGGATCGCGGAAATAGGCGCCGTAATAGTTGGGATGATATTCGGGCCGCAACCCGGGCGGCCCGTCGCAGCGGCCGCCGTGTGCCAGCGCCGCCGCATGGGCGCGGTCGACGGTGGCGCGGTCGCCGGCCAGCAGCGCCGTCATCGCGCCGTTGCCGGCCGTGGCGGGCATGCCGTCGAACGGCCGGCCGATCAGCAGCAGCGGGCGGGGCGCAGCGGCCGGCATCCAGCCGGCCCACGGCCGCGTGTCGTCGCGAAAGCGCAGCGGCTGGTCCAGTGCGGCCATGACCGCAGCGTAGAAATCGAACGCCCGCGCAAAGTCGCCCACGCCGATGAACACGTGGCTCAGCATGGCCGCTTACTTCTTTGCCCGCTGCGGCTTGGCGGCGCGGGGTGGACGCAGCGCAGCGATCGCCTGCACGACTTCGAACGAGCGCCACGCCATTGCCGCGCCGACGGCCAGGAACACGGCGACGAACACCGGCAGGTACCGGCCGCCCAGCTGGGCGGACAGCCACAGTGCGACGGTGATCACGGCGATCGTCAGCAGCAGCCGCGTGGCCCAGCCTTCGTGGCCTTCCACGCCGGTCGTCGCATTGCGGTGTGCGTAGGCGACGAACAGTTTGCCCCGTCGGCGGCCGGCCACCAGCATGTCGTGGCCTTCGGCGATGACCACCGGATCGGTCGAGACGATCTTCACCAGCTGGTCGCCGAGGCGGAAGACCGCCGCGTGCATGGTGCTGGTGCCGGTCTTCGGATTGTAGGAAACGGACTTGCCCTTGCGGAGCCCGCTGACCGTGCCGCGCAGCTTCTCCATCACAGCTCCACTTCCATGCCCTCGTAGGCGAGGAACACCTGCAGCCCGGCGGGCAGCGGCGCATGGCGCGCCATCACTTCGGCAAACACCGCTTCCAGTTCATCATCGCTGCGGGTGGGTTCGTGGTGCGTGCAGTACAGCCGCTTCGCGCCCGTGCGCAGCGCCATGGCCAGCGCGCCGTCGAACGTGCCGTGGCCCCAGCCCCGCTTGGCAGGATATTCGTCGCGCGTGTACGAGCAGTCGACGATCAGCGCATCGACACCCCATGCCGCGTCGTCGATGGCGGCCGTGCGCTGCGCCACGTGGCGTTCGAACGCGGCGTGCTCCGGGTGATCGGCCGGATACAGGTTGTACAGCGGTTCGTGGTCGCCCGTGAAGAACACGGATCTGCCGTTGCAGTCCACGCGGTAGCCCAGGTCCGTCACCGGATGGCTCATCACCACATTGCTGACGAACGCATCGCCGACGGCCACCCGTTCGCCGACGGCCAGCGTGCGGTACTCGATCGTTGCGCTCATCTGCGCTTCGCTGACGGGGAAATAACTGTTCTGCAGCTGCACACCCATCACGTGCTCGATGCCGTTGCCGGTGTCCGGATCCGTGACGCCATGCAGGCGCACGCGGCTGTCCTTGATGAACAGCGGCGTAAAGAACGGCAAGCCGTGGATGTGGTCCCAGTGGCTGTGCGTGATGAAGATATTGGCATGGATCGGCCGCTGGCCGGACGCGACCAGCGCCTGGGCCAGGCAGAACAGGCCGGTGCCGCCGTCGAGGACGATCAGCGTGTCGTCGTCGCTGCGGATTTCGATGCACGTCGTGTTGCCGCCGTAGCGCACGGTGCGCGGTCCCGGCGAGGGGATGGAACCGCGCACCCCCCAGAATTTGAATTTCATCGCTACCCCTGTCTGCTCTTCTTCGCGTGCCCGCCGGCGCTGCGCGTCACGGTGACCATGCCGGGATGATAGCGGCTTTTTGACCGTTTCTGGCTCAAAAGTTGCAAGATCGGCCAATCGATAATGTTTCAATATAGCAAAATCGCCACGCGGCCCGGGCCTTGACCCTCCCATCGTGGGATACTTGATACTGTCTGTCATGCGATGGCAATGGAGTATCCGATGACCCCCAATCAATTCAGCCTGGACCTGCGTGTCGGCGGCATGAGCTGCGCGTCGTGCGTGGGCCGCGTGGAAAAGGCGCTGGCCGCCGTGCCCGGCGTGCGCAAGGCCAGCGTCAACCTGGCCACCGAGACGGCCCGCGTGGAGGCCGACGCGGCGCTCGATCCGGCCGCGCTGCGGCACGCCGTCGAGCAGGCCGGCTATGACACCGAGGTGCCGCCGGCCGCCGTCACGCATACGCTGCGCGTGGGCGACATGACCTGCGCGTCCTGCGTCGGCCGCGTCGAGAAGGCGCTGGCGAAGGTGCCGGGCGTGCGCACGGCCAGCGTCAACCTGGCCACCGAGTCGGCCCGCGTGGAAGCGGATGCCACGCTCGATCCCGCCCTGCTGCGCGACGCGATCGTCGATGCCGGTTACGAAGCCGAGCTGCTGGTGCCGGAACAGCCTGCCGCGCCGCCGCCGGCCCGTTCCACCGTCAGCGGTTGGCTGCACGGTGCCAACGACGGCCTGCCGGTGCTGCTGGCGGCGCTGCTGTCGCTGCCGCTGGCCGCGCCGATGGTGCTGCAGGCGCTGGGCGTGCACTGGATGCCGGCGCCGCTGCTGCAATGGCTGCTGGCCACGCCCGTGCAGTTCCTGTTCGGCGCGCGGTTTTATCGTGCCGGCTGGAAGGCCGTGCGCGCCGGCGCCGGCAATATGGATCTGCTGGTGGCCCTCGGCACCAGCGCGGCGTATGGCCTGTCCGTGTATCTGCTGCTGGCCGGTCGCGCCATGCACCTGTATTTCGAGGCATCGGCCGTCGTCATCACGCTGGTCCTGCTGGGCAAATGGCTGGAGGCGCGGGCCAAGCGGCAGACCACGTCGGCGATCCGCGCGCTGCAGACCTTGCGGCCGGAGTCGGCCCGCGTGCGTCGCGGCGGCAGCGATGTGGATGTGCCCATCGCCTCGGTGCGTACGGGCGACCTGGTCGTGGTGCGGCCCGGCGAACGCATCGCCGTCGACGGCGAAGTGGCGGAAGGCGCCAGCCATGTGGACGAAGCACTGATCACCGGCGAGAGCCTGCCGGTGACGCGCCAGCCGGGCGACCGCGTGACGGGCGGCGCGATCAACGGCGAAGGCGTGCTGCTGGTGCGCACCACGGCCACCGGCGCCGAGACGACGCTGGAACGCATCATCCGCCTCGTCGAGGATGCCCAGGCGGCCAAGGCGCCCGTGCAGCACCTGGTGGACCGCATCAGCGCCATCTTCGTGCCGGTGGTGCTGGTGCTGGCCGCGCTGACGCTGGCCGGCTGGTGGTTCGCCACCGGCGACGTGGAGCGGGCCACCATCAACGCGGTGGCGGTGCTGGTGATTGCCTGTCCGTGCGCGCTGGGCCTGGCGACGCCGGCCGCCATCATGGCCGGCACCGGCGTTGCGGCGAAATACGGCATTTTGATCAAGGATGCGGCGGCGCTGGAAACGGCGCATGGCATCGATACCGTCGTCTTCGACAAGACCGGCACGCTGACGCAAGGCCGCCCCGTGCTGGCCGCGCTGCGTGCGCACGCCATCGGAGAAAACGAACTGCTGGTGCTGGCGGCCGCCGTGCAGCGGGGTAGCGAACATGCGCTGGCGCGCGCCGTGCTCGATGCGGCACGCGACCGCGCGCTGGACGTGCCGGTGCCGCAGGCTGTCACCGCCTTGCCGGGCCGCGGCCTGGCTGCCGTCGTGGCCGGGCGCGATCTCGTCCTCGGCAGCACGCGGCTGATGGAAGAACGGGGCATCGCGCTGACACCGTTGGTGGACGAAGCCCAGCGGCTGGAAGGCACCGGCCACACGATCTCCTGGCTGGCCGATACGGGCACGCGCTCGCTGCTGGGGCTCGTGGCGTTTGCCGATCCGCCGAAGGCCACCGCGCAGGCGGCCGTCGCCCGGCTGCATGCGCGCGGCATCGCCACCGCCATGCTGACCGGCGATAACGAGGGCAGCGCGCAATCGGTTGCACGGGCCATCGGCATCGGCACGGCCGTCGCCAACCTGCTGCCGGCCGATAAGACGGCGTGGGTGGGCAAGCTGAAAGGGCAGGGCAGGCGGGTGGCGATGGTCGGCGACGGCATCAACGATGCGCCCGCGCTGGCCGCGGCGGACGTGGGCATCGCGATGTCCACCGGCACCGATGTGGCGATGCAGGCGGCCGGCATCACGCTGATGCGGGGCGATCCGGCGCTGGTGGCCGATGCCATCGACATCTCGCGCCGCACGTTCGCCAAGATCCGGCAGAACCTGTTCTGGGCTTTCGTCTACAACCTGGCCGGCATTCCGCTGGCCGCCTTCGGCCTGCTCAATCCGATGGTGGCCGGCGCGGCGATGGCGCTGTCGTCCGTCAGCGTCATCACCAATGCGCTGCTGCTGCGGCGCTGGCAGCCCGCAAAGGAAGCATCATGAATATCGGTCAGGCCGCCAGCGCCTCGGGCGTCAGCGCAAAGATGATCCGCTATTACGAGAGCATCGGGCTGGTGCCGGCCGCGCCCCGCACGGACAGCGGCTACCGCGTGTACGGCGAACGCGAACTGCACACGCTGCGCTTCATCCGCCGCGCGCGCAAGCTGGGCTTCTCGCTGGAGCGCGTCGGCGAGCTGCTGTCGCTGTGGCAGGACGGTCACCGCGCCAGCGGCGACGTGAAGCGCATCGCGCTGGACCACGTGGGCGAACTGGAACAGCGCATCCGCGAGCTGACGGAAATGCGCGACACGATCGCCACGCTGGCCGCCTGCTGCCACGGCGACGACCGGCCCGACTGCCCGATCCTGCAGTCGCTGGCCACCTGACCGGTGCCAAGGGTGGCGCCGCGCTGCCGCCCATCGGCCTAGAATCAGTCGATTCAGAACTGATCGAGGAGCAAGCGTGGCACCCTATATCCTGTATTACTGGCCGTCGATCCAGGGCCGCGGCGAATTCGTGCGGCTGGCGCTGGAAGAGGCGGGCGTGCCGTATAACGACGTCGCCCGCAACAAGAAAGGCATGCCGGAACTGGAAGCATCACTCGATGCGGCGCAGGAGCCGCTGCCGGCATTCGCACCGCCCGTGCTGCGCGCCGGCGAACTGCTGATCGGCCAGGCCGCCAACATCCTGCTGTTCCTCGGTGCCCATCACGGCCTCGCGCCACGCAACGAGAAGGGCCGGCTGTGGTGCAACCAGCTGCAGCTGACGATTGCCGACATCGTCGCCGAAGCGCACGACACGCACCATCCGATTTCGGTGAACGATTATTACGAGGACCAGAAGAAGGAGGCGAAGGCGCGCGCGAAGGACTTTCGCGCCACGCGCATCCCGAAGTTCCTCGGCTATTTCGAGAAGGTCCTGGAGAACAACCCGGGCCGCGGCGGTTTCGCCGTGGGCGCGCGGTTGACATACGTAGACCTGTCGCTGTTCCAGCTGGTGGAAGGGCTGCGCTATGCGTTTCCGAAAACGATGGCGCAGCTGGAGCCGCAGTGGCCGCGGCTGGTGGCGCTGTGCGAGACCGTGCGGGCCCGGCCGAACATCGCCGCCTACCTGAAGTCGAAGCGGCGCATTCCGTTCAACGAGGACGGCATCTTCCGCCGCTACCCCGAACTGGATAAATGAATCAGCGGGCGCCGGTGACCGGGTAGCCGGCATCGGCGATGGCTGCCTTGACGGCATCCAGCGCGGCGCCGGACTGCACCTTCACCTGTTTGGTGGCCAGGTCGATATCGACCTGGGCGCCGCCGTCGACCGCCTGGACGGCCTTGGTGACGGCCTTGACGCAATGGCCGCAGGTCATGTTTTCTACTTGCAGTTCGTACACGGGAAGCTCCTCATAACGGAATGGACAAGCATCACTGTAATCCTTCCCACCGGGGGAAGGTCAAGCGGCGTCCCCGCAAGCGTGCGGTCAGCGTGCCGGTCAGGCGTTCCAGCATCAGCGCCAGTACGCTGCAGCAGGCCAGCGCGGGCAGGTAGACAGCGAACGTCCAGCGCTGTGCCTCGCCGAACGCGGCGCGGTACAGGGCTTCGACAGCCAGCACGACAAACATGTGCGACAGGTAAAGCTCATAGCTCAGCGTGCCCAGGCGCGCCAGCCAGCGCAGGCCGCGCCGCGGTGCCGGCGGCTGCGCGGCCCAGGCGAGCAGCAACAGGCACGTGCCGATGCACAGACCGTACAGGCCGGACCTGAACAGGTGGCGGTGGACCAGGTCCGACCAGCCCAGCACCAGCACGATGCAGAAGCCGCCGAACAGCGCCAGCGCGCGGGCATCGCGCGGCGATGGTTGCCAGCGCCGTGCCAGCAGGGCAGCCAGCACACCCCAGGCGATGGCGGCCATGCCGGGCAGATAGGCTTTCTCCCACCAGACTTCGTTTGCAACCGGCACCAGCGCGCGCAAGGGCAGCAGGGCCAGCGCCCACGCCAGCAGGAAGGCGATCAGCACGCGGCGGGGGAGCCAGAGGCACAGCAGCGGGAAGCCCGCATAAAACACTTCCTCGATCGACAGCGACCACAGCACGTCCCAGCCGGCCGGTGCCCAGCCGGTGCGCCCCTCATACCAGTTGAACGTAAACGTCAGGGCGCTGCCCAGCAGGCCGCCGACGCTTTGCTGGTCGGGCGCCGGCGCGAAGCCGGGCACGCCAGATAGGGCGAGCACCGTCAGCAGCGCCAGCACGATGCCCAGCAGCGGCAGGATGCGCCAGGCGCGGGCGAGATAGAAGCTTCTCAGGTTCACGCGGCCGATGTCGCCGTCGCGCTCGACGATGCGCGTGGTGATCAGGAACCCCGAAATAACGAAGAAGATGAATACGGCCTCGTAGCCGTTGAAGCTGATCGCGTCGATCAGGCGCCTGGGCAGCCACGCGCCGGCCAGGCTGGGCGCCAGCGGCAGCCGGAACGGCAAGGCCAGGTGGTGCACGACGACGAGCAGGATGGCGACGCCGCGCAGGCAGTCGATGCCGAAGTTGCGTGGGCGGTCCGTCACAGCGATGCCTTCAGCGGACCGAGATAACGTTCGCTGACGGCCACCACGCCGCCGCAGCGCAGCGTCAGGCGCCAGCTGCCGTCGCCACCGGTGGCCAGGCTGGCGATCTGGTCGCGCCGCACGATGGCGCCGCGGTGCACGCGCAGGAAGCAGCCGGGATCGAGCAGCGTCTCCAGCCGGTTGAGCGTGATCCGGTGCAGCACCGCGCGCGCCGCCAGGTGTAGCTCGACGTAATTGCCGGCCGCTTCGAGCCACAGGATGTCGTCGATGCGCACCTGCTCGATGCGGCCGACGGAGCGCACGTTGAGGTGGGCCGGCCGCACGGCGGGTGCGGCGTCGGCCGCCACGTAGTCGCGCAGCGCCGCGCCATAGGCTTCCCGCTGCCGGTGGCGCAGCATGGCGCCGATGCGCTCGACGGCCTGGGCCAGCCGCGCGTCGTCCAGCGGTTTCAGCAGGTAGTCGAGCGCGTGGACTTCGAAGGCGTCGATCGCATGCACGCTGTAGGCGGTGACGAACACGATCAGCGGCGGCTCGCGCAGCCGGCTGATGTCGCGCGCCAGCGCCAGGCCGGACTCGCCGGGCATCTGGATGTCGAGGAACACCACGTCCACCTCATGCGCAGCCAGCGCGGTGCGTGCGCTGGCTGCGCTGTCGCATTCGGCGGCGCACTGCCAGTCGGGATGGTCGGCCAGCGCCAGGCGCAGGTTGACGCGGCCCGGTTCCTCGTCATCGACGATCACGTAGCGTACAGCCATCGGTTCAGTCTCCATCGGCAAGGGGCAGCCGCACTTCGGCAACGAAGCGGCCATCGCGCAGGCCGGCCTGCAGCGACGCGGCCGGATGCATCAGCCGCAGCCGGTCGCGCGTATTGGCCAGGCCGAGGCCCGCGCCGGGGTTGGGCGACACCTGCGGATTGGCCGCATTGGCCACGCTGATCAGCAGCTGGCCATCGCACTGGCGGAACGACAGGCTGATGTCGCTGGCGCCCTCGTGGCAGTCGAGGTCATGGCGCAGCGCGTTCTCGATCAGCGGCTGCAGCAGCAGCGGCGGGCACTCGACGTGGTGCAGCAGGTCGCCGTCGCCATCGATGCTGACCTGCAGCCGGTCGCCGTAGCGCAGGCGCTGCAGGTCCAGGTAGTCGCGCACGAAGCCCAGTTCCGCGGCCACGGTCGCCGTGTTCGTCACGCTGGCCGCCAGCGCATAGCGCAGCAGGTCGGACAGCCGGCCGATGCCGCCGAGGGCCACCGGCTTGTCGCCGCTGCGCACCAGCGCGCTGATGGCGCTCAGCGCATTGAACAGGAAATGCGGTTCGAGCTGGGCGCGCAGCGCCAGCATGCGCTGCTCTTCCAGCGCGAGGCGCAGGTTCAGCACATCCGTCTGCGTGCGCTGCCAGGCCAGTTCGCGCTCGGTAGCCTGCCGCCGGTAGTGCAGTGCGAGGATCGCCGCGAACGTGCCGGTGGTGGTGAACCAGCCGACCAGCAGCATCTTGTGCAGCAGCTGCCGCAGGTCGGCGAAGCTGGCGATGTGCAGGTAGTCGCGCAGCCACGCGATGTACAGCCACTGGGCAGGCTGGAACAGCAGCACGAGGCCGACGAACAGTGCCAGCACGTGGCGCGGCTTCTCGATCAGGTGGGGCCAGCGCGCCAGGGCGTTCGTCAGCACGGCGCTGAGCAGCATCAGCGGCACCGCGTATTCGATGAACCAGGTGGCCAGCAGCGTGGGATAGTCGCCGGCGATGCCGTTGCGCAGATTGTCGCTGTACGTCTGCAGCGCGCCCAGCGCGCTGATGGCGGCCCAGGCCAGCACGATCGCGGCGGAAGTCTTCAGGGTGGGCGTGGTTTTCATCGGCGAAAAGTATAGCAGCGGCGCCGGGCGCCGCCGTCCCGTGGATGGGGTGTTTCGTCACATCGATGCCGACGGCGGTGCGTGCGGCCGGCAGAATCGGCGGCTGTTACTTTCACCGTCGGGATTGCGCATGAAAGCCATTGCCTTGTTTTTGTTCGCCTGCTGCACCGCTTCGGCTGCAGCGCCGCCAGCCTATACCCTCGAGAACACCGAAATGCGCGACGTGCATGCGACTGCGCTCAAACGCGACTACCAACTGTACGTGGCGCTGCCCGATTCGTATCGCACGTCGCAGCGCCGTTATCCGGTGCTGTTCGTCACCGATGCGAACTATGCTTTTCCGGTGGTGCGGAGCATCGTCCAGCGGCTGAACAAGCACGCCGGCATGGAAGAAGTCATTGTCGTCGGCCTGTCGTATGCGCAGGGCGACACGGGCGTGTACAGCCGCCGGCGCGACTTCACGCCGACGGTGCCGCGCCAGCAGTCGTACAACTCGGACATGCCGGGCCGCGCGCCGGCCTTCGGCGAGGCCGCCGCCTACGCACGCTTCATCGAGCACGACGTGTTCCCGCTGGTCGCTGCGAGCTACCGCGCCGACATGGCGCGCAAGATCTTCGTCGGGCATTCGTATGGCAGCCTGCTCGGGTTGCAGATCTTGCTGACGCAGCCGCGCATGTTCGAGCACTACATCCTCGGCAGCCCGTCGCTGTGGTACGACCGGGGCGTGATGTTCGAACGCGAGAAGGTTTATGCGGCGGGACACCGGGACTTGCCGGCGTCGGTGTATTTCGGCATTGGCGGCAAGGAGACGCTGGCGGCGGGGAAGAGGCGGTCACGTTCGGAAGAGGATGCCGATATGGTGGCCGATTTGCGCGAGTTCGATGCGGCGTTGAAGGCGCGGCGGTATGCGGGGTTGCGCACGCAGCTGCAAGTGTTTGAGGGGGAAGATCATGCGAGCGTGTTTCCGGTTGTTTTGACGCGGGGGGTGAGGGCGTATTTGAAATAGCCGCGACCGGGGACTGTGCCCTCGATTGTCTTTGAAGTTGGTGTCGCGCGAACAGAAAAGCAACCCCGGG
>DKJA01000149.1:573-28116 GCA_002454505.1 Oxalobacteraceae bacterium UBA6704 | reverse complement strand
TATCGTCGCCGGCGACGATATGGGAGTTCGCATCGAGCAGTTCCAGCACGGTGGAGATGGCGGCCAGGCCGGACGCGAAGGCGAACGCCTGCGCGCCGCCTTCCAGGTCGGCCACGCAGCGCTCGAATGCCCAGCGCGTGGGATTGTGCGAACGGCCGTAATCGAGGCCTTTATGGACGCCCGGGCTTTCCTGCACAAACGTGGAGGTGGCATAAATCGGCGGCATGATGGCGCCGGTGGAAGGGTCGGGCGACTGGCCCGCGTGGATCACGCGGGTGGCCAGCTTTGCCTGGTAATCTTTATCGCTCAAGATAGGGTCCTGCGAAGGTGATTGAGAAGGTCGTAGCGGGTGATCAGGCCATAGAAACGGCTGCCGTCCGCCACCACGGCCGTCAGGCCGCGATCGAGGGTACTGCGCAATGCCTGCAGGCTGTCGCCCGGTTGCAGCGTTTCGAGGCGCGACGTCATCGTGCCGCCCACCTGGCCGGCAAACGCGTCGGCGTTGCCGCCCACTTTCAGCAGCAGGTCCGATTCGTCGATGATGCCCACCAGCCGATTGTCGTCGAGGACGGGCAGTTGCGCCAGGTCCGCCGCGCGCATGCGGTTGAAGGCCACCATCAGCGTATCGGTCGGGCTCACGTTGACCACTTCGCCGGCATCGTGGCGGCGGCCGATCAGGTCGCGCAGGTCGCCCGTGCGGGGGCGCTGGATCAGGCCCTGGTCGACCATCCAGCCGTCGTTGTACAGTTTTGACAGATAACGGGTGCCGGTATCGCAGACGAACGTGGCCACGCGCTTCGGCGTCGTCTGTTCGCGGCAGTATTTCAGCGCCGCGGCCAGCAGCGTGCCGGTCGACGAGCCGGCCAGGATGCCTTCCGCGCGCAGCAGCTCGCGGGCGCTGTCGAAGCTTTCCTGGTCGGGAATCGTGTAGGCCTTTTTCACGCGCGAGAAATCGGCGATCGACGGAATGAAATCCTCGCCGATGCCTTCGACGGCCCACGAACCGCTCGTCTCGGACACTTTACCTGTATCGATATACTCGGCCAGGATCGAGCCGCGCGGGTCGGCCAGCACGAATTCCAGGTCCGGATTGGCGCGCTCGAAATAGCGCGACAGGCCGCTCAGCGTGCCGGACGAGCCGACGCCCACGACGATCGCATCGAGCTTCTGGCCGGACTGCTGCCACAGCTCGGGGCCGGTGGTGGTCTCGTGCGCCAGGGGGTTGGCGGGATTGTTGAACTGGTCCGCGAAGAACGCGCCCGGCGTGTCGGCGGCGATGCGCGCGGCCATGTCCTGGTAGTACTCGGGATGGCCCTTGCCCACGTCGGAGCGGGTCAGGTGGATCTCGGCGCCCAGCGCCTTCAGGTGCAGCACCTTCTCGGTGGCCATCTTGTCCGGCACCACGAGCACCACGCGGTAGCCCTTGATGCGGCCGACGAGGGCCAGGCCCAGGCCGGTATTGCCGGCCGTCGCTTCGATGATGGTGCCGCCCGGCTTCAGGCGGCCATCGCGTTCGGCCGCTTCGATGATCGACAGGCCGATGCGGTCCTTGATCGAACCGCCCGGATTCTGCGATTCCAGTTTCAGGAACAGCTGGCACGGGCCGGTGTCGAGGCGGGTCACTTCGATCAGCGGGGTATTGCCGATCAGTCCGTACAGCGCTGCTGGGGTGGTGCTTGGCATACTGTCTCCTTGATGACGGGCCGCCTGCCGGTTGTGCCGGCCGCGGCGAAGCGCGCATTGTGGTTTGTGATTGCACGATCTCTAAGGAATGTTTCTGCATACGGTTATGCGGAAAACGTTGTGGGGACTGTCCCCGCAGGGGCCTGTCCCCGGGGTTGCCTTTGACTTTGCTTTATGCAGAGGAAAAGCAACCCCGGGGACAGCCGGATCGCCGTACCGCCCTTGCAGGGACCGCCCTCACCCAGTATGCGCCGAAACGGTGCACCATGCCAACGCTGGTCCGTACCGCACCGCCGTTTTATAATGCTGGCTCAATCCTCACATGGCACGGCAGTGGCAAAACTCTATTTTCGATACTCTGCGATGAACGCAGGCAAATCCACCGCGATGCTGCAGGTCGCTCACAATTACGAAGAGCAGGGCCAGTCCGTGCGGCTGTTCACGGCCGGCATCGACGATCGCTACGGCGTCGGCAAGATCACATCCCGCCTGGGGCTGCAGCGCGAAGTGGAAACCTTCGACAGGAACACGAACTTCCTGGAAATCGACAAGGTGGCCTGCGTGCTCGTCGATGAGGCGCAATTCCTGTCCGTTACCCAGGTGCAGCAGTTGCACCAGCTGGCGCAAGTGAAGGGCGTGCCGGTGATCTGCTACGGCCTGCGCACCGATTTCCGTGGCGAACCGTTCCCCGGCTCCGCTTATTTGCTGGGCCTGGCAGACGATATCGAGGAACTGAAGAACATCTGCTCCTGCGGCAAGAAGGCGACGATGAATATCCGCGTCGATGAAAACGGCCAGCGCATCCGCGAGGGCGACCAGATCAGCATCGGCGGCAACGAGCGCTATAAACAGGCTTGCGGCCGCTGCTTCTATACGGGCAGCCACTGATTGCCTGCGTCGCCCATGCGCCGGCCTGGCTGTGCAGCCAGCGCGACGTTTTAATTTATCTGGCGCCGTCGCTGGCGCTGGCCGGCGTGATCCGTGCACTGACGCGGCGCCACGCCATCTTCTTCATCTTCCAGCTGGCCGGCACGATCTGCCACGAGCTGGCCCATTTGCTGGTGGGTTTCATTACCGGCGCGCGGCCGGGTTCATTCACGGTGATTCCCCGGCGGGCGGGGCAGGGCTGGGAGCTGGGCGCCGTCACGCTGCGCAATGTCCGCTGGTTCAATGCGGCGCCGAGTGCGCTGGCGCCTTTGCTGCTGATATTGATTCCTTTATGGGTCGCCGTACTGCGCACCCGTCCCGGCTGGCATTTTCAATATATTGATATTGCCCTGGCATTCGTGCTGGCCCCGCAGTTCATTGCCTGCTGGCCGTCCGCGCCGGACTGGAAGATTGCCACGCATTCTCTGCCGGCGATAATCGTGATTTTATTAACAGCGGCGGCGATTGCATATGGGCTACCTCTTTTGCCATCTTTAATACGTACTTAAGGCTGGGTAGCAAAACAGCCCAAATCATCCTGTAGAATAAGTTCGAAGGGCAGGCCCGGACTGGGCCTGCATGCACATTTTGGAACTCGGAGTATGCCGATGAAGAAGCAAATGATGCTGGCGGCCATGTCGCTGGCGATCCTGTCCGCCACCACCCAGGCGGCCCCGGCCGACAAACCGGCGAACGAGCTGCTCAAGCCTGCCGCCCAGCAAACCCAGGCTGCCCTGTGGGCATCGCGCGTTCTGTCGCGCTACCACTACAAGGCCGTGCCGCTGGACGATGCGCTGTCCGAGAAAATCTACGACCGCTACTTCAAATCGCTGGATGCGGAAAAACTGTTCTTCGTCCAGGCCGACCTCGACAAATATGCGGGCGCCAAGGCCAAGCTGGACGATGCGATCGTCGGCGAAAACCTGCAGATGCCGTTCGACATCTACAACACCTACCAGCAGCGCTTCAACGAACGCATCGGCTATGCCCGCGAACTGCTGAAGACCAAGCCCGATTTCACGCTGGAAGAGACTTACCAGTACGACCGCGAGAAATCCGAATGGGCCAAGTCCGATGCGGACGTCAAGGAACTGTGGCGCAAGCGCGTGAAGAACGACTGGCTGCGCCTGAAGCTGGCCGGCAAGGACGACAAAGCCATCCGCGACACGCTGGACAAGCGCTACGAAAACTACTTGAGCCGCTCGCGCAAGCTGAACACCGAAGACGTGTTCCAGATCTTCATGAACGCTTATGCGATGTCGATCGAGCCGCATACCAACTACCTGGGCCCGCGCGCCTCGGATAATTTCGATATCGCCATGCGCCTGTCGCTGGAAGGCATCGGCGCCACGCTGCAGACGCGCGACGAATACACGGTGATCCGCGACCTCGTCACCGGCAGCCCGGCCGGCATGTCCGGCAAGCTCAAGGTGGGCGACCGCATCGTCGGCGTCGCGCAGGGCGCGGACGGCCAGATCGTGGACGTGCTGGGCTGGCGCATCGACGACGTCGTCGAGAAGATCCGCGGGCCGAAGGATTCCACCGTGCGCCTGCAGATCCTGCCGGGCGATGCCGGTCCCGATGCGAAGCCGGTGATGGTATCGCTGGTGCGCAAGAAGATCAGCATGGAAGAGCAGTCCGCCAAGAAAACCATCATGGAAGTGCGCGATGGCGGCGTCAAGCGCCGGATCGGCGTGATCTCGCTGCCGACGTTCTACCAGGACTTCGAAGCGCGCCGCCGCGGCGACAAGGATTTTAAAAGCGCGACGCGCGACGTGGCCCGCCTGCTGACGGAACTGAAGAAGGACAAGGTCGACAACGTGCTGATCGACCTGCGCAACAACGGCGGCGGCTCGCTGACGGAAGCGGTGGAACTGACCGGCCTGTTCATCGACAAGGGCCCGGTGGTGCAGCAGCGTAATGCCGAAGGCAAGGTCGAAGTCGAGAGCGATACGGTTCCCGGCCTGGCATGGGACGGCCCGGTGGGCGTGCTGATCAATCGCGGTTCCGCGTCGGCGTCCGAGATCTTCGCTGCCGCGATCCAGGACTACGGCCGCGGCATCATCATCGGCGAACCGAGCTTCGGCAAGGGCACCGTGCAGACGCTGATCAACCTGGACCGCTTCGGCCAGGGCGACAAGGCCAAGCTGGGCGAGCTCAAAATGACGATCGCGCAGTTCTTCCGCATCAACGGCGGCACCACGCAGCTGCGCGGCGTCACGCCTGACCTGAAGCTGCCGACGATGGCCGATGCCGACTCGTTCGGCGAGTCCAGCTACGACAATGCGCTGCCGTACACGGTGATCAAGCCGGCCGTCTACATCCCGGCCGGCGAAGTGAAGGACATCGTGCCGATGCTGGCCAAGAAGCACGAAGCCCGCGTGGCGAAGGACAAGGACTTCCAGTTCCTCGTCGACGACGTCAACTACGTGAAGAAGCAGCGCAAGGACAACCTGATCTCGCTGAACGAGAAAGTGCGCCGCAAGGAGCGCGACGAGCAGGATGCGCGCGGCAAGCTGCGAGAAGCCCGCCTGGCTGCAGCACCGTCGCCGGACGATCCGATCCTCGTGCCGGATCCGAAGGAAGCTGCGAAGAACGCCGTCGCCGCCAAACCGGCCGGTGCCAAGCAGGCCAAGCAGGCAACCGCCGCCGCGATGAAAGGCGTCGCCCGTACCGACGACGGCCTGCAGGCGGACGAACGTTCGCTGACGGCCGAGCTGGACGCCGAAAAAGCCGCCAAGGCCGCCAAGGACGTGCTGCTGAACGAGGCAGTCCACATCCTGGCCGACGAAGTGGCGTTGCTGAAAACCGACACCCGGCTCGCGTCGCGCGTACTGCCATACTCGCCCGACCGTTCCGACCGCTGATCATCTCCAAGCAGGGATGTACCTGAGGACCCTTCGGGGTCCTCTTTTTTCTCCGCTGATATAGATAATTCCCATAACTGCCATCACCACAATAAAGTGGTGCGTGATGGCGCAGTGCAGCATAATTCACCTGTCTCCTCTATTCTCCTCCAAGGAAATAGACTTCAGCCCGCCAACTTGGCGGGCTTTTTTTTGCGCTGACGCGGCTGGGGACCGTCCCCAAAGGGGACTGTCCCCGGGGTTGATCTTGACTTTGCGTGTTCATCCACCAGCCGGATGCCCCCGGAAATCGCCGTATCGCCCTCGCAGCGACAGTCCTCACGTTAACTCCCGGCAATCGTGCGCCACAATGTTGCCATTTTGCGTCTAGTTAAGCTCTGGCCGCCGTTTCGTCGGCGGCATAAAGGAGCGAACTACATGCAACAAGCGGAGCAGCAGGAAGAGGTCATGGGCAAGGCGGCGCCGCCGGCCGGCGTGCCGGTCGTCGTCAACGGCGTCGAACACAAGATGCAGCTGGACGTGCGCACCACGCTGCTCGATTACCTGCGCGACGAGCTGCACCTCACCGGCACGAAGAAGGGCTGCGACCACGGCCAGTGCGGTGCGTGTACGGTGATCGTCAACGGGCGCCGCATCAACAGCTGCCTGTCGCTGGCGATGAGCCATGAAGGCGACGAGATCACCACCATCGAAGGCCTCGGCTCGCCCGAGCGCCTGCACCCGATGCAGGCCGCCTTCGTGGCGCATGACGGCTACCAGTGCGGCTACTGTACCGCCGGCCAGATCATGTCCGCCGTGGCGCTGCTGGACGAGCCTTGCGGCGCCGGCGATGCCGACGTCAAGGAATGCATGAGCGGTAACCTGTGCCGTTGCGGCGCCTATTCGAATATCGTGGCGGCCATCCAGCAGGTGCGCAAGGAGCAGGCCAAATGATGCCGTTCCGCCTCCGCCAGGCGCTCAGCGTGCAGGACGCCGTGCTGCAGGGCGCCGCCTCGCCGACCGCGCAGCAGGGCTCCACCGTGCGTTTCCTCGCCGGCGGCACCACCTTGCTGGACCTGATGAAGCTCGATGTCGAGCATCCCACCCACGTGGTACAGCTGGCGAAGTTAGGCCTGGACCGCATCGAAGCGCTGCCGGACGGCGGCCTGTGCATCGGCGCTACCGTACGCAATGCCGACCTGGCTCACCACGAATACGTAAAACGGGGCTATCCCGTGCTGTCCGAGGCGCTGCTGTCCGGCGCATCGGCGCAGTTGCGCAATATGGCCACCACGGCGGGCAACCTGCTGCAGCGCACCCGCTGCGTGTACTTCCGCGACACGGCGATGGCCTGCAACAAGCGCGCGCCCGGCAGCGGCTGCGATGCGCTGGCAGGCTACAACCGCAACCTCGCCATCCTCGGCACCAGCGAGCACTGCATCGCATCGAATCCGTCGGACATGAATGTGGCGCTCGCCGTGCTGGAACCGCAGATCCACGTGGAAGGCTTGCATGGCGAGCGCACCGTCCCGTTTTCGAAATTCCACCTTGTCCCGCGCGAGACGCCGCACCTGGAAACGGTGCTGGTGCCCGGCGACCTGGTGACCCACCTGACGCTGCCGCCACTGCCGCCGGACGCCCGCTCCGGTTACCTGAAGCTGCGCGACCGCGCGTCGTATGAATTCGCGCTGGCTTCCTGCGCCATCGTGCTGGTCACGCGAGACGGCAAGGTGGACACCATCCGCATCGGCCTGGGCGGCATCGCCACGCGGCCGTGGCGGGCCATCGAGGCCGAGCACATGCTGGCCGGCCAGCCGTTGACGGAGGCGAACGTGCAGGCCGCCGCCGCCGCGGCATTGAAGGGGGCGAAACCGCAGTCCGAGAACGGCTTCAAGGTGGAGCTGGCGCGCCGCTGCATCGTGCAGGCGATCCGCAACGTGGCCGGGGAGGCTTTTCAATGAGAGACGACATCCTGGGCGCACCGCTGCCGCGCATCGACGGCCCGCTGAAGGTCAGCGGCCACGCGCACTACACGGCCGACCGCCATTTCGACGGCATGCTGGTTGCCGTACCCGTCATCGCCACGATTGCCCGCGGCACCGTGGGCCGCATCGACGCCACGCAAGTGCTGTCGCTGCCCGGCGTGCATGCCGTGTACACGCGCGAGAACATCGGCAATTTCGCCAGCCTGCCGAAGAAAACCAAATTGCAGATCGACGAGACCGTGCCGCCGATGCAGGACGATGAGGTGCGCTACTACGGCCAATATCTGGCGCTGGTCGTCGCCGAGACGCTGCAGCAGGCGACGTGCGCGGCGCGCTCGGTGCAGGTGCATTACGCGAGCAACGTGGCACCGAACGCGAGCACCGAGCTCGAAGCGGACAAGGAACCGAAGGTCAAGTCCGAGCGGGGCGACCCGCAGTCCGCCTTCGACCAGGCACCGGTGCAGCTGGACGAAACCTACCGCACGCCGATCGAGACGCACAATCCGATGGAGCTGCACGCCACCGTCGCCACGTGGGAAGGCGAGAAGCTGACGGTGTACGAAACCACCCAGGCCATCGTCAACCACCGCGGCGTGCTCGCCGCGATGCTGCAGCTGCCGGAAGAGCGGGTGCGCGTGGTCACCGAATACCTGGGCGGCGGCTTTGGCGGCAAGCTGTGGCCATGGCATCACTCGCTGCTGGCCGCGCGGGCCGCCCAGCTGACCGGCCGGCCCGTCAAGCTGGTGCTGACACGGCCGATGATGTTCCGGAACGTCGGGCACCGCACCAACACGCAGCAGCGCATCCGCCTGGGCGCGGATCGGGACGGCAAGCTGCAATCATTGCGGCACGATTTTCTGTTCCACTCGTCTCGGGCCGGCGTGTCGTTCGAGAACTGCGGCGAAGCCACCGGCTACCTGTACAGCTGTCCGAACCTGCGCGTGACCGGCTCGTGCAGCGAGCGTGATATCGGCCCTAACACGTCGATGCGCGGTCCCGGCGCCGTGCCCGGCCTGTATGCGCTGGAGTCGGCGCTGGACGAGCTGGCGGTGCGCCTGCACATCGATCCCGTCGAACTGCGGCTGCGCAATGAACCGGAGATCGACGAGGATGCCGGCGTGCCTTTCTCGTCGCGCCACCTGGTCGAGTGCCTGCACCTGGGCGCGGAAAAATTCGGCTGGGCGCGGCGCGATGCGGCCGTCGGTTCGATGCGCGACGGCGATGTCGTGCTGGGCTGGGGCATGGCCGCCGCCAGCTGGATGGGCAAGCGGCGTCCGGCGCAGCTGTCCGTCAGCCTGCACGCGGACGGCAGCGCGCGCGTGCGCTGCGCCACGCAGGATATCGGTACCGGCACGTACACGGTGCTGGCGCAGATGGTCGGTCATGAACTGGGCATCGATGCGGGCCGCGTACGCGTGGAGATCGGCGACACGGATCTGCCGCCGGGCCCGTGGTCGGGCGGCTCGATGGCGACGGCTTCGCTGGTGCCGGCCGTGGTGCAGGCGGCGCGACACGCGGTGCGGCAGCTGCTCGATGTCGCCGGCCGGTCGCTGTCCGGCGAGCTGGCGTTCCGCGATGGCGGCGTGTCGGCGGGCGGCGACCGGGAGCAGCCGTTCGGCGCCATCCTGCAGCGTGAAGGCGTGGACTTCGTCGAAGGGCAGGGCGACTCGCCGGCCAGCGACAAGGACCCGCACGCCAAGGACGTGTCGATCCATTCCTTCGGCTGTCACTTCGTGGAAGTGGCCTGGCAGCCGGCCATCGCACGGCTGGCGGTACGCCGCGTGGTGACGGTGATCGACGGTGGCCGGATGATCAACCCCGTCACGGCGCGCAACCAGATCGAGGGTGCGGTGCACATGGGCGTGGGCATGGGCATGTTCGAGGAGACGTATTATGATGGCCGCAACGGCGCGCCCGTCAACGCCAGCCTGGCCGATTACGTGATGGTCACGCATGCCGATGCGCCCGAGGTGGATGTGACGTTCCTGCCGCATCCCGATCCCGCGCTGAACGAGTACGGCGCGCGGGGCGTCGGCGAGATCGGGCTGGCCGGCGTGGCGGCGGCCATCACGGCCGCCGTGCATCACGCCACCGGTGTACGGGTGCGTTCGCTGCCGGTGAAGATCGAGGATCTGATCGGGTGATGAACCGGGGCAACCGTCCCCGACAAACCGGTTGATCTGTTAAGCTCGTGCGCTCAGCAATCCACCTGTCCCGCACGTGAATCGAAAGCTCATCATCGGCGCGGCCAGCGGCGCCGGCGTCCTCGCCATTGCCGCGCTGGTCCATCAACTGAACCGGCCCGCGCCGGATGTCAAACCCGTTGCACCGGCCGTGCTCACGCCCGCGCAGGAGCGCACCGAGAGGTTCTGGGCTGCGCGCATCACCATGCTGGCGGGCGACGGTAACCCGGGCCTGGCCGATGGCATCAAAAGCCGCTTCGCCGATCCGTTCGGCGTGGCTGTCGATCCGCGCGGCACGGTCTATGTGGCCGACGGCGGCGACAACAACAGCATCCGCAAGATCGGGCCGGACGGCGCCGTCTCCACATTGGCCGGCGGGCGCGAAGGCTATGCGGACGGCAAGGGCGCCGCGGCGATGTTCAATACGCCGTCCGCCATCGCGCTCGACCACCAGGGCAATCTGTACGTGGCCGACACGGGCAACCACGCGATCCGCAAGGTGGCGCCGGACGGCACCGTCACCACGCTGGCCGGCGATGGCCAGCCGGGCTACGCGGATGGCCAGGGCAAGGCGGCGCGCTTCGACGGCCCGGTGGGCCTGGCGGTGGACGATGCCGGCGTGGTCTTCGTGGCCGACACCTATAACGACCGCATCCGCCGCATCGCACCGGACGGCACGGTGACGACGGTGGCCGGCAGCGGCCAGCCGGGCGATGCCGATGGCGCCGCGCCGGCCAGCGGCTTCGATACGCCGTCCGGCATCGCCGTGGCGGCCGACGGCACGCTGTTCGTCGCCGACACGGGCAACCACGCGGTGCGCCGCATCGACAAGGCCGGCAATGTGACGACCATTGCCGTGCCGCCGAAAGGCGAACGCCGCCCCACGCTACGTCGGCCGGTGGGCATTGCCGTCACGCGCGATGGCTATGTGTATGTCTCGTCCGGCGCGGGCGGTCGCATCCTCCAGCTGGCGCCTGACGGAAGCTATCAACCGCTGGCCGATGCCGACCGGCCGCTGGAACCGGGCTACGGCAGCGACGGCACCGTGCAGCTGGTGGGCCCGCGCGGCATCGCCCTGCAGCGTGACGGCAAGCTGGTCGTGGCCGATGGGCTGGGCTTTGCAGTGGCCCGCCTGGCACCGCCCGTGCCGGGGCAGGCCGCGCCGCCGCAGGCACGCACGGTGGCGCCGCAACGCAAGGAGCCGATGCCGTGGCCCGTGCTGCCGCAGAATGCGCCGCACGAAGTGGTCGGCCTGATGGGCGAGGTGCGCGGCAATTTCGATGGCGAGAGCCGCGACCATTTTCATGCAGGCCTCGACGTACGCGCGGATGTCGGCAGCAGCGTCGTCGCCATCGCGGCGGCCAAGGTGGCGGACCCGTTCCCGAACTGGGGCTACGGCACGCTGAGCGAAGGGATGGCCGTCGGCACGCTGTCGTACATCCACATGAAGGTGGGGCGCGACCGGCGCGACAAGGCACTCGATGGCCGCTTCATCGTGCTGGACAACCGGCGCGGCAAGCCGGAGCGGGTACGTGTGCGGCGCGGCACGCGCTTCGCCGTCGGCGACACGCTGGGCACGATCAACGGCATGGCCCACGTCCACCTGGATTACTATCCGGCCGGGCTGGTGGAGAATGCCCTCAGCCTGCCGTTCGTCGGCCTGGTGGACACGATCGCGCCCCGCATCCAGAGCATCGTGCTGCTGGCCGACGGCGGCAAGCGGCTGGGCGCGCCGCGTGAAAAGCCCGTGCGCAAGGTCAAAGGGAAGAAGGTGCGCGAGGAAGCGGCGCCTGCCACGCCGGCACGCCGCGTGAAGATTCCGCGCAGCGTGGGCGAGGTGGACATCGTCGTCGACGCGTGGGACCAGATGGACGGCAACCTGGCGCGCCGCCGGCTGGGGCTTTACAAACTGGGCTTCCAGCTGCTGCGCGAAGACGGCACGCCGGCGCCCGGCTACGAACAACCGCGCATCACGCAGGTCTACGACCGGCTGCCGCGCAATCCCGAGGCCGTCAAACTCGTGTACGCCGCCAGCAGCGGCATCACGGTCTACGGCAGCAAGGCCACCCACTTCGCCTATATGCTGAACAATACGCTGGCCGATGGCCAGGCCGCGCCCGGCACGTGGGACGTCTCCGGCATCGCACCGGGCAACTACACGCTGCGTATCTATGCCGCCGATTATGCCGGTAATGTCGCCACCGAAGGCCGCGATCTGCCGATCGCGATCGAGTAGCTACACCGGTCGAGTCTGTGTCCAACTGGGGTCAACCCTTTTTCTTGTCCAACTGGGGTCAACCCTTTTTCTGGACACGAGCTCAGCTTTCAATACGGTTGAGTTCGTGTCCAAAAATGGGGTTGACCCCAAGGTTGGACACGAGCTCAACTGTTGGACACGAGCTCAGCGAACGAACGTGGTGCGCTTGCCGCTCACGCTGCGCTCGGCCGGCTCGCCATACACTGTGATCGAGCCGCTGCCGTTGGTTTGCGTCTCGACGCGGCCGGAGACGGCGATGGCGATGTCGCCGGAGCCGTTCGTCGTCAGGTTGGCATCGGCGGCGCGCAGGCCAGCCAGGTGGGCATCGCCCGAGCCGTACAGCGTGACGCGGGCTTGGCGCACGTTGCCGCGGGCGTCCAGGTCGCCGGAGCCGTAGACCTGTGCCTGCAGTTCGTCGCCGGACAGCGCGCCCAGCGTCACGCGACCGGAGCCGTTCAGCGTGACGCGGGCGCCGGCCGTTTCCAGCGTGTCCGCCTGCAGGCTGCCGGAGCCGCTGTTGACGGCTTCCAGCCGGTCGACGCGGCCGCGCAGCTCGATGCGGCCCGAACCTCGCTGCGTGACGTTCAAAGCACCGCCATTCAGGCCGCCGACATGCGTGCCGGCCGCACCGGAACTCTCCAGCCGCGCCAGCGCCGGCACGGTATAGCGCACGCGCACCGGCTGCGTGCTGCGCGCATCGCGGTCGGCCCAGATGCGCAGCGTGTCGCCACGCGTTTCAACGCGGATGTAGGGCAGCAGGTTGGCATCGCCTTCGATCTCCAGCGATGGCGCGGCGCCCACCTGCACGTCCACGTCCAGGTCCAGACGCTTGCGGCCTTCGATTTCCAGGCCGGCCACCGCGGTGACCGGCCGCGTCTCGCGGGCGATCCTGCCGTCGCCCTGGATGGCGGAATCGCCGGACGAATAGCTGTACTTGCTGTCGCCGTCCGGCACCACGATGACGCAGGCGGACAGGGTAGCAGCGAGGACAAAGGGGGCGAAGCGGGTGACGGGCGGCAGGCGCATGGCGGGTCCTTGTTATCAATTAGAACATTGATAGTAATCAGGGACGCGCCGGGACGGACGGAAAATGCGACAGACGGCCAAATCGGCGGCATGAACCGCCGCGGAGCCGCGTATTGGCGACGGCGTCAGGAAGGCACCAGCAGCCGCAGCCGCCCCTCCAGCGCTTCGAAGCGCAGCGGCGCCGTCAGCTGCAGCAGTTCGCCATCGACGGCGGCCTTGAGCCGGCGGCGCCGGTAGAACGGCGTGCGCACTGTCATGCTGTGGAAGCCGAAGGCCAGCACGTCGTCGCTGTCCGCCAGCCGGCCGAAGGCGCCGCGCGCCAGCAGTGCCAGCATGCCCAGGCGCCCCAGCGGCTTCGGTGCGATGGCGGCCAGTTCGCCCTCGGCCACGTCCGGCGCGACGGCGGCGATGCCCACCTGTTCCATCTGCAGCCGGTTGTTGCCGACAAACAGAGTCGGTGTGCGCAGGTGGATGGTGCGCTGGCCCGTCTCCAGCGTCAGCCGCAGGCGGCGGTGCGGCGTCAGGATCGTCTTCACCGCCGAGAGAAACGCCACCACGCGGTTGCGGCCGAACTGGCGCTTGTCGTGTTCGCGCTCTTCCAGCAGCTTCGGATACAGGCCGATGCTGGCGTTGACGAGGAAGATGTGTCCGTTGACGGAGCCGATCTGCACGGGCCGGATCGTGGCCGTCAGCAGCGCGTGAACGGCATCGGCCAGGTCCTCGGGGATGCCGTGCGTGCGGCCGAAGTAATTGAAGGTCCCCTGCGGCAGCGCGCCGAACGGGCAACCGTGCGCGACGGCCTGGCGCGCCACCGCATTGATGGTGCCGTCGCCGCCGGCCGCCACGAGGATGCCGCCATTGGCGCACGCTTTGCCCGCGTGGGCAATTGCCGCCTCGTCGAGCTTGCTGCCATCGTGGACCAGGTGCAGGTGGAAGGGCCGGCCGGCAGCATTCAGTACTTCCTCGATGGCCGCCTGGCGTTCCGCCGTTTCCGCCGCGCCGGAGCCGGCGTTGAGGACGATGTACAGCGGCGCGTTCGGTGGCAGAGTGTCGGTCATGATGGTCCCGGGTCAGATGCGCGGAACTGTATCACTGCCGCAGCCGGAAGTGCGCGCGGACTGCCGGCTTTTTATGCCGCTGTGTTAGCCTGTCCACAGTTCCTACATCGACCAGAGGTCCGCTTGAAAACTCGCGCTGCCGCCGTACTGTTATCCCTGTCCTGCATCGCCGCCCAGGCCCAGCAGACGGCCCCGCTGAAAACCCAGGTGGCGAGCAAGGTCGCGGCCATGTATCCGTGGCTCGATGGCGTCTACAAGGACCTGCATGCCCATCCCGAGATCGCCTTCGAGGAAGTGCGCACGGCCGGCAAGCTGGCGGCCGAAATGCGCAAGCTGGGTTTCGACGTGACGGAAAAGGTCGGCAGGACGGGCCTCGTGGCGGTGCTGCGCAACGGCGCCGGTCCCACGGTGCTGGTGCGCACGGAGCTCGATGGCCTGCCGATGGAAGAGAAGACCGGCTTGCCGTATGCGAGCAAGGCCCGCACGAAGGACGGCGCGAACTTCGTCACGCACAGCTGCGGCCACGACGTGCACATGGCCAGCTGGCTGGGCACGGCCCGCACGCTGGTGGAACTGAAAACGCAGTGGCAGGGCACGCTGGTGTTCATCGCCCAGCCGGCCGAGGAGGTCGTCTCCGGCGCGAAGGCGATGCTGGACGACGGCCTGTTCAAACGCTTCCCCAAACCGGACTACGCGTTCGCGCTGCATTCGTGGCCGCTGGCCCATGGCACGGTGGGCTTCAATGGCGGGCCCGTGTCGTCGAACTCGGATGCGCTGGAGATCACGTTCAAGGGCCGCGGCGGCCACGGCTCCGCGCCGGACAAGGCGCTGGACCCGATCGCCATCGCGGCCCGCTTCGTCGTCGACGTGCAGACGGTCGTCAGCCGCGAAAAGGATCCGAAGGAATTCGGCGTGGTGACGATCGGCGCGATCCACGGCGGCACGGTCGGCAACATCATTCCGGACAGCGTGCACGTGCGCGGCACGATCCGTTCGTACAGCCCGGAAGTGCGGGCCAAACTGCTCGACGGCATTCGCCGCGTGGCCAATGCGTCGTCGGCGATGGCCGGTGCGCCGGCGCCGGACGTGCAACTGATCCCCGGCGGCGCGGCCATCCTCAACAGCGAAGAATTGGTGGCGCAGACGGAGGCCGTGTTCAAGGATGCCTTCGGTGCGGAGAATGCCCAGCGCATGCCGGCCATGACGGCCAGCGAGGATTTCTCGGCGTTTGCCAACGAGGGCATTCCGTCGATGTTCTTTTTCACGGGCGTCTACGATCCGAAGGTGGTGGCGGCGGCGCAGCAGCCGGGCGGCACGCCGGTGGCGTTCAATCATTCGCCGTTCTACGCGCCAGTGCCCGAGCCGTCGATCAGGACGGCCGCTCAGGCCATGAGCCTGGCCGTGCTGAACGTGATGAAGCGCTGAGCGGCCCGCATCTGCTGTAGAATCGTTTGGAACGACCGTGCTATTCAAGGCGGCACCCCAGCACAACGAGGAGACAGCATGGACCTGAATTATTCCGCCGACGACGAGGCGTTCCGCCGCGACGTGCGCGCCTTCCTGGCGGCGAATTTGCCGCCGGACCTGCAGCACAAGGTGCGCAGCCACCTGCGCCTGGCCAGGGAAGATTACGTGCGCTGGCACCGCATCGTCGCGCAGCAGGGCTGGTCGGCGCCGGCCTGGCCCGTCGAATACGGCGGCGCCGGCTGGAACGCCACGCAGCGCCACATCTGGGATGACGAATGCGCCCGCGCGGGCACGCCGCCGATCCTGCCGTTCGGCGTCAACATGGTGGCGCCCGTCATCATGGCCTTCGGCAGCGACGAACAGAAGGCGCATTATCTGCCGCGCATCCGCAACTGCGACGACTGGTGGTGCCAGGGTTACTCGGAGCCCGGTGCCGGGTCCGACCTCGCGTCGCTGAAGACGACCGCCGTCCGCGATGGCGACCATTACATCGTCAACGGCCAGAAGACGTGGACCACGCTGGCCCAGCATGCCGACATGATCTTCTGCCTGGTGCGCACCGATCCCGGCGTGCGCAAGCAGGAAGGCATCTCCTTCCTGCTGATCGACATGAAAACCCCCGGTATCACCGTGCGGCCGATCGTCATGCTCGACGAAGAGCATGAAGTGAACGAAGTGTTCTTCGACGACGTGCGCGTGCCGGTGGCGAACCGCGTCGGCGAGGAAAACCGCGGCTGGACGTATGCCAAATACCTGCTGGGCCACGAGCGCACCGGCATCGCCGCCGTGGGCCGCTCGAAGCGCGAGCTGCGCTTTCTCAAGCAACTGGCGCTGAAGCAGCGCAAGCGCGGCGCGCCGCTGCTGCACGATCCGCTGTTCGCGGCGAAAGTGGCGCACCTGGAAATCGAGCTGATGGCGCTGGAAGTCACCGTGCTGCGCACCATCGCGCAGGAGCACAAGGGGCCCGGCCCGCAGGCTTCCGTACTGAAAGTGAAGGGCACGGAGATCCAGCAGATGCTGACGGAACTGATGGTCGAGGCGATCGGCCCCGGCGCGCTGCCGTTCGAACCGGACTACCTGGACGGCGACATCGCGCAGCCGCTTGCGACCGACGCCGATGCGGCGCCGCTGGCATCGTACTACTTCAACTTCCGCAAGACGTCGATCTACGGCGGCTCGAACGAAATCCAGAAGAACATCATCGCGCAGATGATGCTCGGCCTGTAAGGAGACGGCAATGCACTTCGATTTGAAGGAAGAACAGCAGCAGTTCGCGGATGCGCTGCGCCGCTGGATCGGGCGTGACTACACGTTCGAAGCGCGGCAGAAGATCGTCCATTCGCCCGCCGGCACGTCGCCGGAAGCGTGGCGGACGCTCGTCGAACTGGGCATGACGGCGCTGCCCGTGCCGGCGGCGCAGGGCGGCTTCGACGGCAGCGCGGCGGACATGTTCGTCGTCATGCAGGAGCTGGGCCGGGGCCTCGTCGTGGAACCGTATTTCGCGACGGTGCTCGGTGCGCGCTTCCTGCAGCTGGCCGGCGGGCAGGAGGCGTTGCTGGAGCGGGTCGCAACGGGCGACCTGAAACTGGCGTGCGCGCTGGGCGAGCCGCAGTCGCGGCACGACCTGGCCGATATCGCGGTAACGGCGACGGGGCCGGACGATGCGCCGGCGCTGTCCGGCACCAAGTCCGCCGTGCTGCATGGCGGGCAGGCGGATGTGCTGATCGTCTCGGCACGCAGTGGCGACGGTATCGCCCTGTACCTGGTCGATGCCGATACCGCCGGCGTGGTGATCCACGACGTGCGCACCTTCGACGGCCAGCGCGCCGCCGGCATCACGTTCGACCATGCGCCGGCAACGCTGCTATGTGGCGCTGACCGCGGCTGGGACGTATTGGAAGCGGCCACGGATTACGGCGCCGCGCTTCTGTGCGCGGAGAGCATCGGCGTAATGGATGCGTTGTTCGCTGCCACGCTGGACTACCTGAAAACGCGCCAGCAGTTCGGCGCGCCGATCGGCAAGTTCCAGGCGCTGCAGCACCGGATGGCCGACATGTTCATCCACCTCGAGCAGGCGCGCTCGCTGGCGATGCTGGCCGCCGTCAAGGTCGATTCGGACGATGACGAAGAGCGCCGGCGCGTGGTATCGGCGGCCAAGGCGCGAGTCGGCCTGGCGTCACGCTTCGTCGGCCAGCAGGCCGTGCAGCTGCATGGCGGCATGGGCGTGACGGACGAGCTGCCGGCCGCCCATTGCTTCAAGCGGCTGACGGCCATCGAACTGACGCTGGGCGATGTCGATCACCATGTGGAGCGGTTCATCGCCCAGCCAGGGTTCGCGGCGGCGGAGTATGGGGACTGTCCCTGAAAGGGACTGTCCCCGGGGTTGCCGTTTGAACGGTGACAGGCTCTATTTATCCGGGAACATTTCCAGATAAATGGAGCCTGTCACCGGTTTTTTTGCAGTCAGAAAAACACGGCAGTGCGCGTAACGATGGTGCCGTTGTTCGTATAAGGCCCCGTGGCCCGCACCGAACCGGTATCCGGCTTGCCGTCGTCCAGCTTCGCATCGACCTGCTCGGCAAACGAGTCGGGCAGGTTGTCGAAGCGGATGCCGTTGCCGCCGCGGCCGGCGATCACGTCGTTGTAGATATAGACGGCGCCGCCATGGGCGCTCGTCATGAAGTCGCTCGTGCCGTTGAACGAGCCGGTGATGAAGCCGCCCAGCGCCAGGTGCTGCGGCGCCAGCTGGTATTCGGCGATCTGGCCGTCGCCATTGCCGTTGCCGGTGGTGCCCGGCACGTGGGCGGTGGCCTGCGCATCGTCGCCGGGCAGGGCGCGGAACTTGTCCTGGTAGGCGTTGACGGCGGCCTGCAGCGACGTGGACTGGCTGATCACGTTCTTCACCTTGGCGTTGTCGATCAGGCTTTGTCCCTTCAGCACGCCGCCCAGCAGCAGGCCGATGATGACGAGGACGATCGCGATCTCGACGAGCGTGAAACCGCGCTGGCTGTTTGATTGCATTGCTGCTCCTTTTCACTGGTACCGCCATCTTACAAGCCCGGCCGCATTCGCGCAGCTTCTACGGTGCGTCCGCTTCCAAATCCGCCAGCCGGCGCTGCAGGAAGCGCACCTCGTTCGGGTCGGTGATCGTGCCGCCCGACAGCAGCGCGCCGGTGACGGCCCGTGCGCTGTCGAGCTCATTCATGTCCTGCAGGATGAAGATTTCCAGCTCGCGGGCCCAGGCCGGCGCGCCCGGTGCCTGCTGCCGCAGCGCCTGCGCGTAGCGGCGCGCCAGCGGCATGTCGTGCAGCCGGTGCCGCGCCAGCAGCGCCGCCTGCGCCAGCCACGGCCACCGCCGCGCCGGATCGGCGGCAAAGGCCCGTTCGACGACATCAAGCATGATGCGCACCCGCACGGGGTCGGACACGGCGCCGTACACCTGCGTGGCGGCCAGCAGCGGATGCTGGCTGCGCGGGTCGAGCGCCAGTGCGGCGTCGAGCCAGCCGGCCACGTGCGCGTAGTCGAGCGTGCGCAGCGGCATGCCGGCATCCGCGCCCTGCAAGGCCAGCATCAGGCCATGCGACAGCGCCGGCGCGTCGCCCAGGCTGGCAATCCGCAAGGCAGCCAGCGGCGGGGCCGCGGCCGGCTGGTGCGACGGTGCCGCCGCGCGCACCGGATATGCCGCATGCCACGCCACCTGAGCGCCCAACGCCGCGACCAGCAGCGCAACGACGGCGAAAGGCGCGCGGCGCTGCATCAGTATTCCTTGCGCGACAGGTCGAACAGCGCGGCACCCGCCAGCAGCGGCAGATACACGACAGCCTGGCCGGCCACGAACAGGAGGTCGGTCAGGCCGCCACCGCCGTACATCAGCCACTCGCTGCGCACGAAGCCGTCGAGCCGCGGCAGCACGAAGGCCAGCGCATCGGTGGCGTGGGCGATGAAGCGCTGCCCGCTATCGGGCGACGCACCCTGGCCCAGCAGCTGCAGCGCGGCGGTGCTGCGCGCGAGGACATAGAAGCCGGCGGTGGCGCACAGCGACGGCAGCGCGTGCTGCAGCGTCAACGTGCAGAACAGCGCGAAAGCGGCAACCATCCACAGCTCGCACAGCAGCGACAAGGTCCACAACGCGGCTTGCGCGACCGGCGCGAGGAAACCGGCCAGTACACCCGCCAGCAGGGCCGGGAACAGCGCCACCGCGAAAAAGCCGGCCAGCCGGCCCAGCAGCCAGGCGGCACGGGGCAGCGGCAGCGCGAGCAGCACGTCGGCCTGCCGGTCCTGCTGTTCGCGCACCAGGCTCGTCACGGCAAACACGGCCACCAGACAGACGCTGGCCAGCCGCAGCACGGCGCCCAGCAGCGCGGCCTGCGTTGCGCGGCTTTCCGTCGGCACCACCGCCTGCACGAAGCCAGACAGGCCGACGGCGCCCAGCACCAGCGCGGCCAGCAGCCACGCCAGCCGGCTGCGCAGCGCTTCCGTGATCGTGCTGCCGGCGATCGCCCTTACCGCAAGCTTCATGGCAGCCGCTGCGCCGCGATCATGCGGTTGAACAGGATGTTCGGCGACACCCACACCACCATGTCGTCATACGCGCCGCCCGGCAATGCCGCATTGTCGCTGACGCCGCGCGCGATGAACGCGGTGCCGGCCGGATTCAGGTTGGCTTTTTCGTCGGCGTTGCTGGTGCCCGCATCGACGGCGCGCACGCCCAGGTCGGAAAAGCCGCCGTAGCCGTTCTTCCCCGTCGACAGGATCACGGCCGGGATATCGTTCGGCGCCGTGGCGGCCGTCAGGTTGCCGGCCGCGTCGCGCGTGGCCACCGTGATGTCGCGCGGCGTGGACAGGCGGAACGGCAAGGCGCTGTCGGTGAACTCCGGCGTGGCGCTGTACAGGAATACGTGGCCCCAGCTGTCCAGCTTCGGCATGCCCAGCGTGGCCCATGGCAGGAAGCCGGTGCGGCGCTCGTTGGTGCAACGCTCTTCGCTGCGGTCTTCCAGGCCGTTGGCGGCCGAGATGGCCGGGCAGGGCAGGTAGCCGTTGCGCACCGCGAAGCCGATCAGCGCCTCGCGGGCGTCTTCCATCGCGCGCTGCGTGTCGGTGGCGCGGCGCTGCTCCAGCTGCGTGGACAGCGGCGTGATCAGGCCGCCGATCAGCAGCCCGACGACGACCAGCACGATCGCGATCTCCACCAGCGTGAAGCCGGCGGCCCGCTGTCCGTTCATGTTTCCGATGCGTTGTTTCACAAGCTACGGCAGCGTGCGCGCTGCCGCCATCCTTTCATACAGGGTTGGCAGGGGAACCGCCACCAGCAGGTCGTCGAACGGCCCGCCGGGAACGGCCGGCTCGCTGCTGGCGGGACGGCGGATGAAGCCCGTCGTGGCCAGGTCGTTGCCGATTTCATCGATATTGTTGCGGGCCCCATTCGCCTGCGGCAGCCCGGCGACGCTGGTGCCCAGGTTGTTGCGGCCCTGCGAATACACGACGGCCGGCGCGCACTGCGCATAGATCAGGCACTGTTCCTGGCCGACCTCGTAGCGCAGCGTGCCGTTGCCGCTGCGCGTCTGCACCCGCTTCGTCGCCACCGCGGACAGCCGCTGGATCGGCGCGTTCGTGTACAGCGGCGTGGCGCTGTAGCGCAGCCGCTTGCCCCAGCTGTCGGCGCCGTCGACGCCCAGCGTCACCCACGGCAGGAAGCCGCTGCACGCCGCTTCGTCCGCGCACGGGGTGGCCTGCTCGCGGCCGTCGGTGGCCGAGATCGCCGGACGGGGCAGCCGGCCGTGCGTGCCGGCGAAACCGACCAGCGCATCGCTGGCCTGCGCCAGCAGGGCCTGCGTGCGCTGCTCGCGGATGCGTTCCACATTGCTGCGGCCGAACACGCCGATCAGCAGCGCGCCGAAGCCCACGCTGGCCACGGCCAGCAGCAGCAACAGCGCCGCACCGCGCTGGCGCCGGAGATCAGCGGATATCCTGGACTGTGCCATTCGTCGCATCGTAGCGCTGGCCCGGCTTGATGGTGATGCGGCGGCCGTCGATGTCGACGGCCACCGGCCCGCCCGGCGCGCCGGCCGGCAGCGCCTGGTCGCGCGGCGCGCCGTCGACCCAGATCGTCGCCTGGCCATTGCTGCGCCGGAGCACGCCGGACAGTTCCACCGGTGCCGGCGGCGGCGGCGGTGCGGCCGGTGGCGCCGCCGGCGCGGGCGGTTCGGCCGGCGCGATGCCGGTGCGGCCCTGCTGGCGCAAGGTGTCGAGCTGTATGCGCTCGGCCGGCGTGGTAAACAGCCGGCCCGGCAGCGTGTGGTACAGCTGCGTGACCGGTTGCGCCGCGCACGGCAGGCCGGCGGCGGCCAGCAGGATGGGCAGCACGGTGGCCGGCAGCCGTTTCATCGCTCGGCTCCCGGGCGCCGCGCCGGCGGCGTCAGCGTCAGCCAGTTCAGCGTGCAGTCGGCCGCCAGGCCGGCGGTGGGCGCGGCATTCGGCGCCGTGACGGCGCGGCGCAGCTGGCACTGCTGCACGGTGAAGATGCCGTGCTGGCGCAGGTCGCCAAGGAAGTCGAGCAGGTCGCCTTCGTGCAGCAGATTCATGTGCAGCGTCATGCGGCTGCCGCGCAGCTGGTAGTCGCCCGTCTGCAGGCGGCCTTCGGGCTTGTACGGCTGCTGCGGTTCGATCTCGTAGGTCAGCGGCAGCAGGCGGCGCCGTTCCTGGATCGCGCGGATCGCCTCCACCCAGTCCAGCCGGCTTTCGACGCCGACCACGTGGCGGCGCCGCAGTTCCAGGAACAGCGGCTGGTAGTTGCGGATCTCCTGTTTTTCCGACTCCACATAGGCATCGCTGCTGCGCGCCGCGTCGCGCGTCGCGTGGGCCCGCGCCTCCGCCTGCCGCGCGTCGCGCAGCTGCCAGTAGGTGCTCAGCACGCAGCCGAGACTGATGCAGACGGCCGCCACGAAGGTCAGCACGGCCGGCCGCACCAGCGCGAAGTCGCGGATCCAGTAGGGCAGCCGGATGCGGGCGGCCGGCGCGGCGGGGGCCGGTCCGGCCGGTGTCGGGTTCAGGGCTTCCATGTCAGGTCCAGCGTGAATTTGTTGCGTTCCTCGGCCGCCGCGGGGCCACCGACGGCGCCGCTCAGCTTCATCGCCGGCCGGATGTCGAACGGCAGCTGGACGATCTCCACCGCCATGTTCGGCGTGGCGGCCAGCCGCTGGGCAAAGCCGTTCATATTGTCCAGCACCTTGCGCGAGCTCTCGCCGCTGCCGATCACCTCGGCCTGCAGCCGCAGCGTCTGCGACGGCGCAGTGGGAATGCCCAGCGCCAGCGACGACATGGGCGCCACGAGCCCCGGCGTGCCCGGCGCCGCGCCTGGTGCCGCCAGTGCAGCAGCGCCCGGCACGTTGGCGCGCCAGTCCAGCTGCAGCAGCCGGATCTGCGGCGCCTGGTCCAGCGCGCCGCTGACGATGGCCAGCAGCGGCGTCGGCCAGGGGCCCTGCCGGGCCACCGTCCGGTCGATCGACACGGCGGCGCGCATGTTGACGGTCTTTTCCACGGCCGGCGGCATGCTCGACATGCTGCGCTGGTAGTTGCTGCGGTAGTGCTGGGCCGCCGCCAGCAGGGCTTCGGTATTGTTGTCGGCCAGCGCATAGCCGGCCAGGTTGGCGATCGACCAGGCCAGCGCGCACGTCGCCACCACGGCGCTGGATGCGTACAGCGACAGCCGGGCGCGCCACAGCTTGTAGTAATTGCCCGCGTCGCCCGTCGGATAGTGGCTGGCCGGCGCATGGCGCGCCAGCATCGCCAGCAGCATCGTGTCGCCGGAAGGATGGGCCACCGACAGGCCCAGCGCCGGCGTGACGGTATCGATCGGCACGATGCGGTAGATCGTTTCCGCATTGTTTTCGCAGCGGGCGGCCAGCGCGTCGACCAGCGTGGCATCGGCCAGCACCACCACGTGCAGCACGTCGCCCCGCTCCAGCAGCCGCACGCTGGTGAGGAACTGCTGCGTCTTGCGGGTGGCGCTGGCCACGCTGCCGATCGGGTCGTCGTCGCGGCCCAGTTGCACGAGCCGGGAGAATTTCACCTGGCCGGCGCGGAAATAGGTCTGCCGCAGGCCGCCCGCGTGGCGCGTGACGAGCAGGATGTGGCTGCGCCGCACGTCGAGCCGCTGCAGCACGTCGCGGCCCAGCAGCGCCGGCGAGTAGATGCCGGCCAGCGGCGTCTGCATCAGCTCCATCGCATCGACCCATGGTGTCAGCAGCAGCGGGTTGGTCAGCGCGGTGAACAGCACGATGTCGTCGCGCCGGCCGACGGTGCTGCGGCCCTGCCGGAAGTCGGTGCGGTAAGGCGTTTCGCGGTACTGCTGCACCAGCCGCCGTTCGCGCAGCAGCCGGCCGGCGCGGCCCCGCACGTGCGGCAGCTCGATCCGGCAGAAGTCTTCCTCGATCAGGTCGGCCAGCAGGTAGGCCGGGCGGTTGCCGTGGCGGTCCAGGTAGGCCATGAAGTCGTCCACGCCGGCCCGCGTGGACGGGAACACGGTGGGGCCGGACATGCTGCCGCGCAGCCACTGGTAGGCGTGCAGCTGGTCGCTGGCGAGGTAGAAGAGCTGTTTCGGGAACATGTCAGATCCTGATCGAGCTGATCGTGTCGTAGATCGGGCCCAGCACGGACAGCATGATCCAGCCCAGCAGGAGCCCCAGCAGCACCGTCATCGCCGGCTCGATCATGGCCTGCACCCGCTCGATCTGCTCGCGCACTTCGCGGTTGTAGAAGTAGGCCACGTTGCGCAGCGCGCCATCGAGCGCGCCGGTGGCTTCGCCCACCTTCAGCATGCGCACCACCAGCGGCGGGAACAGGCCCGTGTGGCCGAAGGCGGCCGACACGCCATGGCCCTCCGAGATCAGCTGGCCGGCCCGGCGCAGCGCACCGGCGATGACGCGGTTGCCGGCGATGCCTTCGGACAGCCGGATGCAGTCCAGCACCGTGATGCCGGAGCTGTACATCAGCGCGAAGAACGTGGCGAAGCGGGCGATGATGATCTTGTGCAGCACCGGCCCCACCGGCCACACGCGCAGCTTCAGGCGGTCGGCCGCATAGGCCGCGCGTTCGCTGCGGCGGATCCAGTGGCGCAGGCCGAACCAGGCGACGAACGGCGCGGCCAGCAGCAGGAACCAGTAGTGGATGAACACGTTCGATACGGCGATCAGCGCACGCGTGTGCAGCGGCAGCTCCTGGCCCATGTTGCGGATGAAGCTCGTCAGCTGCGGCACCAGGTAGATCATCAGGAAGAACATCACGCCGATGACGACCACCAGCACCACCGCCGGATAGGTGACGATCTTGCGCGTCTGCGCGGCCAGCTCGTCCTGCCATTTCAGGCTGTCGGCCAGGTTGCGGAACACTTCGTTGACCTTGCCGCTTTCCTCGCCGGCCCGCACCAGGCTCGTGAACGTGTGGTCGAACGCCTCCGGATAGTTGGCCAGCGCGGCGGACAGCGGCACGCCGCCCTCGATGTTCTCGATCAGGTCGGTGATGATCTCGCGGAAGCGGGGATGGTCCATCGAATCGCGCAGGTCGTGCAGCGCGTCGAGGATCGGCACGCCGGCGCTGGCCATCTGCTCCATGTGGAAGCAGAAGTTGATCAGGTCGCGCCGGTCGATCGAGCGGCGGCCGAACGCGATGACCTTCTGGCGCGACTGGCGGTAATCGATCAGGTCGAGGTCCATCCGCGACAGCCGCAGCTCCAGGTCGGGCACGTTCAGCGCATCCATATTGCCGGGCACGATCTGGCCGGCATCGTCCATCGCGCGGTAGATAAACTGGGGCATGTCAGCTCAGCCTGTCCGTGAGGTCGACGACGCGGGAGACTTCCTCCAGCGTCGTGACGCCTTCGACGACGCGGCGCATGCCGTCGTCGACCAGCGAGCGGAAGCCGGCGGCGCGGGCAGCGGCGCGCAGTTCGCGCACGCCGGCGCGGCGCGCCACCATCTCGTCCATCTCGGCGTTCATCTTCAGCAGCTCCATGATGGCCAGCCGGCCCTTGTAGCCCTGGTGGGCGCACCGTTCGCAGCCCACGGCCCGGTAGATGGTGACGCCGTCACCTTGTTCGTCGAGGCCCAGCAGCCGGCGTTCCAGCGCATCGGCCTCGGACGGCGCGCGGCAGTGCATGCACAGCCGCCGCACGAGACGCTGCGCGATGATGCCGATGATGTTACCCGCGAGGACGTCGGCGATCACGCCGATGTCGAGCAGCCGGGGAATCGCGCCGACGGCGGAATTGGTGTGCAGCGTCGAATACACCTGGTGGCCCGTCATGGCCGCCGCCAGTGCCATGTCGGCGGTTTCCTTGTCGCGGATCTCGCCGACGAGGATCACGTCCGGATCCTGGCGCAGGATCGAGCGGATGCCGTCGGCGAACCCCAGCTTGGTCGATTCGTTGACGGACGTCTGCCGTATCATGTTCATCGGGTACTCCACCGGGTCTTCCAGCGTCATGATGTTGACGGCCTCGGTGTTGATGTGGTTCAGGATCGAGTACAGCGTCGTCGTCTTGCCGCTGCCGGTGGGGCCGGTGACGAGGATCAGCCCGTCCGGCCGCGCGATCATCAGCTTCAGCACGTTCAGGTCGGCCTCGGCCAGGCCCAGGCCGTCCAGCGGCACGATGCCTTTCTGGCGGTCCAGCACGCGCAGCACGAAGTTCTCGCCGTGCGCGGTCGGCTGCGCGCTGGCGCGGAAGTCGATCTGGCGGCCGGAAAACTTGATGGCGATGCGCCCGTCCTGCGGCGCGCGGGTTTCCGCGATGTTCATGTTGCTGATGACCTTCAGCCGCACGGCCATCGCCGGCCAGTACGATTTGTGCAGGCTGCGGATCTGGCGCAGGATGCCGTCGATGCGGTAGCGGATGCGCAGGAAACTCTGTTCCGGCTCGAAGTGGATGTCCGACGCGCCGTTCTGCACTGCGTCGGCCAGCAGCGCATCGATCAGCCGCACCATCGGGTGGCTGTAATCCTCCGACGCGCCCTGGTACGACGTGACGCCCGTTTCGATCTCCAGCAGGATGCCGTCGATCGACAGCTCGAAGCCGTAGTACTGGTCGATGGCGCGGGCGATGTCGGAATCGTTGACCAGCATCGGCGTGATCGTGATGCCCTTGACCAGCATCGCGTGGATCTGGTCGAGCGCCACGATATTGCTCGTGTTGGACATCGCCAGCACGAGGTTGTCCCGCTCCCGCTCGTAGACGATGGGGAATACGCTGTAGCGGCGCGCCACGTCCTTCGGGATCAGCTTCAGCGCGATCGCATCGACGACCAGGCTGCCCAGGTCGGCCGACTGCGTGTTCAGGTTTTCGCTGAGCGCCTCGCGGATGGTGGCTTCGGTGACGAAGCCCAGGCCCACCAGCAGCTTGCCCAGCGGTTCGCGGTTCTGGCGTTGTTCGATGAGGGCGATGCGCAGCTGGTCTTCGCTGATGACGCCTTTGGCGATCAGCAGTTTGCCGATCGGTAGCTTGACTGGCTCCGCCATCGTGCTCAGTTCCCCGGCCCGGTGGCGACGGGGGACGAAGCGGCTGGCGACGGCGACGGCGCCGCCGCCGCGGCATCCAGTTCCTGCAGGCGGCGCTGCACGGCGGCGCTGTCGAAGGCGACCGGGCCGGCGCTGGCCAGCGCCAGTGCGCGGCGGTAGTAGTCGCGCGCCAGCTTGCCCTGGTTCATCCGGTCCAGGCCGACGGCCAGGTTGAACGCGTAGTCGGCATTGGCGGGTGCCGCCGTCCAGGCGCGGAAGTAAGCCTGCTGCGCTTCCTGCCAGCGGCCCTGGCGGGCATACAGGTTGCCCAGTGCGAAGTGGACGGGTGCCGCATCCGGATTGGTACGCGCGGCCGCCCGCAGGCGCCCCTCGGACTGTTCGCCGCCGGCGGGCCGCAGCGCCGTCAGGCCGGCCAGCGCATCGGCGTCGCGGGGATCCTGGGCCAGCAGCCGGTTGTAGGCGGCCTGCGCGGCATCCTGGCGGCCTTCGCGGGCGGCCACGGCGGCACTGCCCAGCAGCGCATCGCGGTTGTTCGCATCGGCGCGCAGCGCCGTGTCGTATTGCTGGCGCGCGGTGGCCAGGTCGCCGGCCACGAAGGCGGCG
>DKJA01000149.1:0-207 GCA_002454505.1 Oxalobacteraceae bacterium UBA6704 | reverse complement strand
GCGGCCTGCATGGCGCTTTCCGCCCCGGACTGCTGCTCGCGCAGCGCCCGTTCGCTGGCATCGCGCATCGCCTCGCGGCGGATTTCCGGGTCTTCGATGGCCGCCAGCTGGGCCGGCGTGGGGCCCCGATATGGCGTGCGGGCAGCGCGCCGTGCCGGCGTGGCGGCAACAGGCGTCGGCGGGGGCGCGGATTCGGCGGCGGCGGCG
>DKJA01000057.1 GCA_002454505.1 Oxalobacteraceae bacterium UBA6704 | reverse complement strand
AACCCCGGGGACAGGCCCGCAAGCGGGACAGTCCCCAGCCTACGCGCAAGTCTCCGTTCCCGCCGTAATCGCCTTCAACCGCGGCAGATCGAGCACCTCGATCTCACGGTTCGACACGCTCAGCAGCCCCTGCTTCTTGAACTTGTTCAGCAGCCGGCTGATACTTTCGATCGTCAGGCCCAGGTAGTTGCCGATGTCTTCGCGGGACATGCGCAGCTGGAACGCCGTGCTCGAATAGCCGCGTGCCTCGTACCGCGAAGCGAGGTTGACGAGGAAGGCGGCAAAGCGCTGCGTCGCCTGCATATTCCCCAGCAGCAGCATCACGCTCTGCTCGCGGGTGATCTCCTGGCTCATCATCCGGTGGAAGTGGCGCAGCAGCGTCGGCATGTCCGCCAGCAGCTGTTCCAGGCTGGCGAACGGGATCTCGCAGACTTCGCTGTCTTCCAGCGCCATCGCGCTGCAGTAATGCTTGTCCGCGCTGATCGCGTCCATGCCCAGCAGCTCGCCGCCCATCTGGAAGCCGGTCACCTGTTCCTCGCCGTTGGCGTTGATCTGGTAGGTCTTGAAATGGCCGAGCCGGATCGCGTACAGGTTGGTGAACGGGTCGCCGATGCGGAACAGCGTGCCGCCCTTTTCCACCTTGCGGCGGCGGCCGATGATCTTGTCCAGCTTGTCCATATCGCCCACGTCCAGCCCCATCGGCAGGCACAGCTGGTGCATGCTGCAGGTGGCGCAACGGGCCTTGAGGATTTCGATCGTTGCCGCGGGCAGTGTCAGGGAAGGGAGCTCGTTCATCATTTGGCAATGTCCTAATACAGTTACCGATAGTGTACTGTATCCCGGGGGCACTGGCGGCATAATGCCCCTGGCGCCGGCCCCGCAAAATACCCCGTACAGCGTGCTCGCCCGCACAGTTGGGCGGGGGGCCGCGGCGCATAGTGACCCTGTCCGGTCAGGAGAAATGCCGTGAAAGCGCTTGGCATCAAGGAAAAAGTCGCACTGGCAACGACCATCACGTCGATCGTGATGATCGCGCTCGTCACGGTGCTGCAGGCGCGGCGCACGCAGGAGGATTTTACGCGCGTGCTGTATGCGCAGCAGGATGCGCTGCTCGACCGCACCGCGCAGGAACTGGACGACAAGCTGGTGATGCTGCGCGACATCATCGCCGATTCGGCGCGCTGGCAGCCGCGCGACATCTGCAACAATCCGTCCGCATTGCGCGCCCACTACGACTACCGCGCCGTGCTGACGCTGTTCGACGACGTGCTCGTCGTCAGTCCTCAGGGCAAGGTCGTGGCCGACGTGCCGGCGTTGCCGAACCGGCCCGGCGTGGACGTGTCGGACCGCGAGTATTTCCGCACCGTCATGCGCGAGCGCAGCCCGCTGATCGCCAATCCCGTTATCGGCAGGACCGGCAAGCAGCCCGTCGTGCAGGTGGTCGCGCCGGTGCTCAGCGAAGACGGCGCCGTGCAGTGCCTGGTGGTCGGCGTGCTGCGGGTGTACAAGAACAACCTGCTGGGCCATCTGCGCACGGCGAAGGTGGGCAGCACGGGGTATTACTACGTCATCACGGCCGGCAAGCAGCCCGTCTACGTGCTGCATCCGGACGGACGCCGCCTGCTGCAGCCCCGTCCGCCTGCAGCCAATCTGGCCACCACGCAGGCGCTGGCCACGAACTTCCAGGGCACCATGATCAGCACCAACAGCGATGGCGTGCGCGCGCTGGTCAGCCTGCACCACCTGAAGGCGGTGCCGTGGGTGCTGGGCGCGGTGCTGCCCGTGAACGAGGCGTTCGAGCCGTTCCAGGGCCAGCTGTACCGGCTCGCGCTGTGGGGCATGCTGGCATCGCTGGCGGCCGCCGCCATCATTGCGTTCATCACGTTCCGCCTGATGACGCCGCTGATGCGCCTGCGCAACGCCATGCGCGCGCTGCGCAGTGCGCCGCACGACTTCTCGCCGCTGCCCGTCACGGCGCGCGACGAGATCGGCGAACTGACGGAAGCCTTCAACGAGCTGATGCACGAACGGGCCGCGGCGGATGCCCGCGCCGGCCACCTGATGGACGAGCTCGCCAACCGCGCCGACGAGCTGGAAGAGCAGCGCGACCGCGCCGAGGCGGCCAACCGGGCGAAGAGCGATTTCGTGGCCAATATGAGCCACGAGATCCGCACGCCGATGAATGCCGTGCTGGGCATGGCCTACCTGCTGCAGAACACGTCGCTGACGGCGCAGCAGCGCAAGTACCTGAACATGATACGCACGGCCGGCGATTCGCTGATGGGCATCCTGAACGATGTGCTGGATTTCTCGAAGATCGAGGCGCAGCGGATGGAACTGGCGCCCGTCGAATTCGACTTCGATGAGGCGATGAGCACGCTGGCGACGACGATGACGATGAATGCCAGCGACAAGGAACTGGAGCTGGCCATCATCGTCGAGCCGGACGTGCCCCGGCTGCTGCACGGCGACGCGCTGCGGCTGCAGCAGATCCTCGTCAACCTGGCCGGCAATGCGATCAAGTTCACCGCGCAGGGCGAGGTGGTGGTGCACGTGGCGCTGCTCGAGCGCCGTGACGAGGAAGCGGTGCTGCGCTTCGAAGTGCGCGACACCGGCATGGGCATGAGCGCGGAGCAGCTGGGCCACCTGTTCCAGGCCTTCACGCAGGCCGACGAAAGCATCACGCGGCGCTTCGGCGGCACGGGCCTGGGCCTGGCCATCACGCGGCGCCTGATCGAACTGATGGGCGGCGACATCCACGTCGACAGCACGCCGGGCCAGGGCAGCCGGTTCTGGTTCGCGCTGCCGTTCGGCCTCGTCGGCCAGCCGGAGCCGGCGGGCGCCCTGCGCCGGCCGTCGATGGGCCCGCTGTCCGTGCTGGTGGCGGACGACAACAATACCAGCCGCAACCTGATCGCCCAGCTGATCCGCGCCTGGGGCTGGGAAGCGGAGCTGGCCGACTCCGGTGCCGCGGCGCTGGCAATGTACGGCCAGCGGATGCGCGACGGCAAGCCATATGACGTCGTGCTGGCGGACTGGCACATGACGGGCGACGACGGGCTCGGTGCCGCCACCGCGATCCGCCGTGCGGCCGACGGCCACGTACAGCCCATCGTCGTGCTGATCAATGCGTTCGCCCGCGAGCAGCTCGATGAAATCTCGCTGACGCCGGAAGCGGACGTGGTGCTGGTCAAGCCCGTCACCAGTTCCAGCCTGTTCGACGCGCTGCACCAGGCGCTGGTGGCCAAGTCCGGCCTGGAGGAAACGCTGCCGACGGATGGCCAGCACGGCCGGCTGCAGGGCGTGCACTTCCTGCTCGTCGAAGACAACCTGCTGAACCAGGCGGTGGCGCGCGGCATCCTCGAACATGCCGGCGCCACGCTGGATGTCGTCGGCGACGGCCGCCAGGCGCTCGACGTGCTGGCCACCGATGCGCGGCACTACGACGTGGTGCTGATGGACATGCAGATGCCCGTGCTGGACGGCTTCACGGCCACGGCGATGATCCGCAGCGAATTGAAACTCGACCTGCCGGTGATCGCGATGACGGCGGGCGTGCTGGCGTCGGAACGGGACCGCTGCGTGCAGGCCGGCATCACCGACTTCATCGCCAAGCCCGTCGTCGTCGAAGAGATGATGGCCGTGATCGAGCGGCATTTGCCGGCACGGCGTCGTACGCCTGCGGCAGCGGCCGCGGCGCCACCGGAACCGCAGGTGGACGAACCGGTGTTTGCGATGGACAGCCTGATGCGCGTGATGGGCCGCGACGCCAAGGGCCGCGCGCTGATGTGCCGCATGGTAGCCGGCGCGCTGGAGAGCGGCATGCAGCCGGCGGACGATGCCGACCGCGCGCTGGCCGCCGGCACGCCGCAGCAGGCGGCGCCGATCTTCCACACGCTGCGCGGCGCGCTCGGCGTGCTGGGCGCCAAGCGCCTGATCCGCGTCACGATGGAGGCGGAGATGGCCATCGCGGAGCTGCCCGCCGATCAGCTGGCGCCCCACTTCGCCGCCGTGCGGCACGAGCTCGCGCTGGTGCTGGAGGCGGGCCGCACCTGGCTTGCCGGAATGGACTAACGGCAGGGGACTGTCCCCGCTTCATGGGGACTGTCCCCGGGGCTGCTTTTCGCTTTTCTCCCTCGCTTACCCTTCATTCGAATTTTTCGATAATAGAACGGTAATCTTTCCGTTTTGGTTTTCTTTCCGTTCCGTCCATACTCCATTCCATCGACGCGCCACAGGGCAAATCGCTCCAGATGAGAGCCGATGAGCACGTGGTGCGCCATTTCGAAAAAACTGACAGAACCCAAGGAGAAACCACCATGCCGATCGCCCAAGCCCAACCCGGAAAAACCCTGCTGAACGGTGCCGACCACACCTTGATCATGATCGATCACCAGTCGCAGATGTCGTTCGCGACGAAGTCCATCGATGCCACCGTGCTGCGCAATAACGCCGCGCTCGTGTCGAAGGCCGCCGCCGAATTCAAGGTGCCGACGATCCTCACCACCGTGGCCGCCCAGTCGTTCTCCGGGCCGATCTACAGCGAGATCCAGTCCGTGTTCCCCGACCAGCAGCCGATCGACCGCACCACGATGAACACGTGGGAAGACCAGCGCATCGCCGACCGCGTCAACCAGATCGGCAAGGGCCGCATCGTGCTGGCCGGGCTGTGGACGTCCGTCTGCATCGTCGGCCCGGCACTGTCCGCGCTGGACCAGGGCTTCGAGGTGTACGTGATCACCGATGCATCGGGCGACATCACGGAAGAGGCGCACGAGCGCGCCGTGCAGCGGATGGTGCAGGCCGGCGCCCGCCCGATCACGTCGCTGCAATACCTGCTGGAATTGCAGCGCGACTGGGCCCGCGGCGAAACGTACGACGAGACTGTCAAGACCTCGGTCGAGCACGGTGGCGCTTACGGGCTGGGCCTGATCTACGCGAAGCAGATGTTCAACGCTTCCGAAGGCCACTGACAGGAAATGTTGCTTGAAAAATGGGGTCCGTCCCCATTTTTCGGGAAATATTGCTCAAAAAATGGGGACAGACCGGATCGCCGTACCGCCCATTTTTCGAGCAACTTTTTTCACCCCTCGCGCAGCACCCCAGCCAGCCGGTCGAGGTTCTGCTCGTTTGCGTCGGCGACGAAGCGCGCCAGCTTCGCGCAGGTGGCGGCATCCTCGAAGCGCATGGTCCAGTGCACGTGCGTGCCGCCCTCGGCGGCGGCGAACAGGAAGGTGGCGCGGAACAGCGGCGACACCACGTGGTCCAGCACGATGCGTTCGGGCACCACGATCTCGACGAAGCGCGATTCGTTCGGGAAGTTCACGCCGTCCGGCCCGTGCATGACGAACGTCCAGGCACCGCCGGGCGTGAAATCGAAGGCGTGGAATGTGTTCGTGAAACCGGCCGGCCCCCACCAGCGGGCCAGCCGGGCCGGATCGCTGAAGGCGCGGAACACCTGTTCCGGCGGCGCCGGCAGCACGCGGGTGGTGACGATCTCGCAGTCTTCCATGATGTCCTCCGCTGATCAGCCCTGCACCGTGCGCAGGTATTCCTCATACACATCGAGCATACCGCCGAAGCCCTGCTGCATCGACGCATGGCTGGCCGCGAACATGGCGATTTCGGCTTCACTGGCGTCGATGGGCGCCGAGTGCATCGTCACATGCGTGCGGCCGCCATCTTCTTCCAGCGTGACGGTATTCAGCACCTCCAATGGCCACAGGGGCAGCAGCGGATAGCGGATGCGGTTGCCCGCCTCGTCGGCAAAGCCGTTGACGTAGACGATGCGGTGCGCCGGTTCGATCTCGCGGTAGTCGAAACGGCCCCACGCATCCATACCCTCCACGCCGCCGCGCGGGTGCATGCAATAGTGGAAAACACCGCCCGGCCGCACGTCCGCGCTCACCACCGAGATCGTGCATTCCTTCGGCCCCCACCAGTGCCGCAGGTGCTCGGGATCGGTCATCGTGCGGAACACCAGTTCGCGCGGCGCGTCGAATGTGCGGTGGATGACCAGGTCGGTTGCGTTTGCCATGTGGGCTCTCCTCGGGTTGGATAACCGCTACGTTACCACCCTGTACCTGAGCAGTACTGCTCCACGTAGCGCTGGTGCGACGGCAGCTGCGCCACGGTGTGGTCGATCGATGTGCTGATGCCGCCCAGGAAGCGGCGCAGTTCCTCGTCGCCCATCAGGTCGGCCGACTGGTGGTGCGAGGCGGGATGGATGCCCTGGCCCAGCAGCACCTGGATCCACGAATTCTCGGCGAACAGTTCGTTCGACAGCCGGAACACGCGGCCCGTTTCGCGGAACAGGTCGATGCGGTGCTGCAGCGATGGCGGAATGGCCATCTCGGCGGCCGCGCGCCAGTACGGCGTGTCGCGGCGGTTCGTCACGCAGTAGTGGGCGATGATGAAGTCGCGGATGTGCGAGATCTCGGCATCGGCCTGTTTGTTGTATTCGGCGATGTCGGCCTGGCTGATGCCGTCTTGCGGGAACATCTGCAGCAGCCGCAGGATGCCGCGCTGGATCAGGTGGATGCTGGTCGATTCGATCGGTTCCAGGAAGCCGCTGGCCAGGCCGATGGCCACGACATTGTTCTTCCACGTCTGCTTGCGCTGGCCCGGCTTGAAGCGGATCACGCGCGGCGTCATCAAGGCTTCGCCCTGCACGTTGGCCTGCAGGTGGCGGATGGCGTCGTCGTCGGCCATGTGGCGGCTCGAGTAGACGATGCCGTTGCCCACGCGGTGCTGCAGCGGAATGCGCCACTGCCAGCCCGCGTCGTGCGCGATGGCGCGCGTCAGGGGAATCGCATCGCCGACGGATTTCGTCTGCAGCGCCACCGCACTGTCGTTGAACAGCCAGTGCGACCAGTCGTCGTAGCCGACGCCCATCGTCTCGCCGATCAGCAGCGCGCGAAAGCCAGTGCAGTCGATGAACAGGTCGCCTTCCAGTTCGGCGCCGGAGTCGAGCCGCAGCGCGCGGATGTCGCCCGTGTTCAGGTCCTTGCGCACTTCGCTGATCTTGCCCTCGATGCGCTGCACGCCGAAGCGTTCCGAGAATTTGCGCAGGAACTTGGCGTAACGGCCCGCGTCCATGTGGTACGCGTAGTTCATGCCGTTCTTCGGCAGGTGCGCGAACTTGTTCTCGAGCGACGCCTTCAGCTCCAGGCAGTAGTCGCCGTAGTCGCCGGCCAGCCCCCGCTCGCGGCCCTTGTGCCAGAAGTGCTGGAAGCCGGCCGTCCAGTGGTCCGTGCCCGTCACGCCGAACGAGTGGATGTAGTCCTCGCCCACGTTGCGCCAGTTCTCGAAGCTGATGCCCAGCTTGAAGGTGGCCATCGTCTCGGCCATGAATTCCTGCTCGTTGATCTCCATCACGTGGTGGAAATTCATCAGCGTGGGAATGGTCGCCTCGCCGACGCCGACGGTGCCGATTTCATCGGACTCGATCAGCTTGATGTCCAGCAGCTTGCCCAGCGATTTGGACAGGCCTGCCGCGACCATCCAGCCGGCCGTGCCGCCGCCGGCGATGATGACCCGGCGCACCGGTTTTTTCTGTGCTTGTTGTTCCACGGTGTCTCCTCCGTTACATCTTGTTGTATCAGTCGATGCTTATCGGTTCATGCGTTTCAGCAGCTGCGCGCGGATGGCGCGCGTGCCGTCTTCGTCCAGCGGCGCCAGCATGCGCTGCGCGGCCGGCGGGATGTGGGCGGCCGTCTGCGCGTCCTGCCCGAATACGTAATGGTCGAACAGGCCAGCCCAGGCCTTGCGCTGCTCGGATGGCAGGTCGCGCACCGTCATGATGGCCAGCATCAGCGCATTGGTGGGCGTGTCCATGTAGTCTGGCGACTGGCGCCACCAGTAATTGACCAGCACGTTGAACGGCTCCAGCGCCTCGACGTGGTGCCACCACATGCTGGGAATGAAGATCGCATCGCCCGGCCCCAGCTCCGCCTCCTGGCCGAAGCGCTGCGCCTCGGCGAACTTCGGAAAGCGCTCGAAGTCGGGCGCGTGGAAATCCACCAGGCTGATGGCCTGGCCGGCCGGCGTGAAATCGAGCGGGCCGACATACAGGTTGGCGAGTTGCTCGGGCGGGAACAGCGTGAAGCGGCGCCGGCCCGCCGCCACGCAGGCGATATTGTCCGGCAGGTCGTAGTGGGCGGCGATGCGCGTGCGGTTGCCGATCCAGATCGACGCCAGCGCATCGCGGCCGTGCAGGTCGAGGTCGTTCTCATCGCGAAAGCCGGGCAGGCAGGTGTCGATGGTGGTCGATCCCACGTACAGCGCCGGCGGCTGCACATCGTCGCGGTGGATCGCCAGTTCGGCCAGCACGCCGTCCAGCCGCACGCGCGCCGGCTGGAAGTTGAAGCCGGACAGGTCGTCGTTGTAGAAGAACCGGCCGCCGATGTCCGGCTTGCCCAGCAGCGCGATGACGGGCATGTCGCCGTAGAAGCGCCGCAGGTAGCTGCTTGCTTCCTGCTGCGATGCCAGCGCCGCGCGCACCATCGGCCACTGCGCTGCGAGGCCGCGCAGCACCAGCGGCTGCGTCGACTTCAGGATGCGGTCGGTCAGGTCGCCCGGCGTCAGGCCGTGCAGTTCGGCGATCGGCAGCATGTCAGCCGCGCTGGCGGTTCTTGCGGTCGATCAGCCCGCGGAACTGGGCCAGCGAGGCGATCGCCATGTAGATCGGCTCCAGGTGGCGGTCGCGGTGCAGGCGGCCCAGCGCGGCGTCGTCCAGCGCCGCCAGGCGCTCTTCGTGGATCACGTAGAAGCCGGCGAGCCGGTTCTGCGAGCCGTCGTTCAACTCGATGTCGAACACGAACGATTCCAGCAGCTCGTGCTCCAGCAGCGCGGCGATGAAGCCTTCCGTGTGGCCGATGCCCTGGTGGATCGTCAGCAGCACGGAGTTGATGCGCTCCAGGTATTCGCTGACGCCGCCGTGCGGCAGGAACGCCGCCTCGCCTTCGGTGCGGCTGGCGCGCGGATGGTCGGCATCCAGGTGCACCAGCAGCTCGTCGCCGTTGCGGCCGATCAGGAAGGGCTGGCGCTGCACCGTGAGGGGCAGCTCCGTCGCATCCCAGCCATCGTTGGTGAGGAACAGGTTCTCGCCCGTCTCGAAGCCGAACAGCGCGATCGGCTCGAACGTGGTGCCGTCGTCCGACTTGCGGAACACGATCGGGTAGTGGCCCTGCAGCACGCGGAATTCAGCGGGGAAGGTGAGGGCGAACATGATGTCGTCGCCCAGGCCCGCGCCGTGGCGGGTGATGATCTTCAGGTCCTTGTGCTGTACGTTGTTCAGCAGTTCGTGTCGTGCCATTGTCTCGTCTCGTTTTGATTTATATTTTTTGCAGGCCGTGCCTGCGGATGTGTTCCAGCAGTTCCCGGTTCGACGGCAGCGCCGGCAGCATGCGGCGCGTCAGGTCCGCGGCGGCCTGGAAGTGGCCGTCGGCCGCGCTGCCCTCGTCGCGGCGCGTGCGGTGCCGCGGATCCGCCGTGAAGCCCATCCCGTACAGCACATATTGCCAGCTGGCGGACGGAAAAACCTCTTCGATGCGATAAAAATCCAGCCGCGACGGCGCGCGGTGGCGCCAAAGCTGCAGCGATTCCTGCAATCGCGCGGGAATCGTTTCGGCGCGGCGGTTGTCGTGCCAGTAGTCGGAATCGGTGCGGCGGCTCAGCACATAGTGCAGCTTCAGGAATTCGATGACGCGCTCCCACCGGTAGGTGAACGCATCGTTGAAGCGGTGCGCCATGATGGCCATCTCGTCGCGCGTGGCCGGCAGGCCGTCGCTGACCATCGCGGCGGACAGCTCCACCAGCGCCAGCGCGGAAGCTTCCAGCGGTTCGATGAAGCCGGCGGACAGGCCGATCGCCACGCAGTTGCGATGCCAGAATTCGCGGCGGTAGCCGGGCTGGAACGTCAGCTTGCGCGGGGGCGGCATGTCGGCCGGGCCGCCGCTTGCCGTGACGTAGGCGCGCAGGTCGGCTTCGGCCTGCCCGTCGCTCGTGTGCGCGGACGAGTACACGTGGCCGATGCCGCGCCGCGTCGGCAGGCCGATGTCCCAGATCCAGCCGGCACGCTGCGCGGTCGACGTCGTCTGCGAGCCGATCGGGCTGTCCTCGCGCGCATACGGCACCTGCACGGCCAGCGCGCAGTCGTTGAACAGCGCGTGCTTCTGCGTCACCAGCGGCACGCCGTAATGACGGCCCAGCAGCAGCGACTGCATGCCGGTGCAGTCGATGAACAGGTCGCCTTCGAGGGCACCGTGTTCCTTCGTCTGCAGATGGGCGATATCGCCGTTTTCGTGGTTGACGATGCCGGTCACGTGATCCGGCACGTAGTGGACGCCCAGCTTTTCCAGGCAGTGCTTGCGCAGGAAGATGCCGAACTTGCCCGCATCGAGGTGATAGCCGTAGTTCGCCACGGCCGCGTATTCCGGCGTGGTGACCTGCTTCTCCAGCAGGCAACCCAAAACACGCAACGCCAGCGGCGAAAGCGCCATTTTCATTCCGATCTCCTTATTAGCCGCGCCGATCCGGCGTCCACTCATGACGAGTCAGCGCGGTCAACACATGATCCTGCCAGCGGCCGTCGATTAACAGATAGTCTTTCGCATAACCCTCTTTCTCAAAGCCGAGACGCGCCAGCAGCGCGCCGCTGCGCTGATTATGCGGCATGTAGTTCGCCATAATGCGGTGGATATTCTGCTGGCGCAGATCACCCGTCACGGGCTGGTTCCCGAGCAGGTGATTGTCGAGGTGACCGAAGATGAGGTGATCTCCGGCTATGACGAGTTTACCATCGCCATTATGCAGCTCCGCTCGGCGGGTATTGGACTGGCGATCGATGACTTTGGCGCAGGTTTTGCCGGCCTGTCGCTGCTCACCAAGTTCCAGCCGGGGGAGCTAAAGATCGACCGCAGCATTGTGACCGATATTCATCTGCACGGCCCTAAGCAGGCGATCGTTAATGCCATCGTCAAATGCTGCGCCGAGCTGGAGATCAGCGTTGTGGCGGAAGGCGTCGAGAAGGTAGAGGAGTGGTGCTGGCTGGAAGCTGCCGGCATTAAGCACTTCCAGGGTTATCTGTTCGCTAAACCGGCCCTCAACGGCGTCGCACCGGTCTGCTGGCCGGTAAAGCAGGTGAAGGCATAGCGCAAGGCCATTTACCCGGCAAGGCCATTTACCCGGCAAGGCTGGGCTTTACCCGTTCATGCAGCGCCGGGTTATCGCTCTCATCTTTCAGTTTGACGCCGGTCAGGCGGCGTAAAAAAGCCTGCTCCAGCAGCCAGGCGAGCTTAAAGGCAGCGGCCTCATGACGCAGCCCCTCCGGGCGGATGTTGGAGATGCAGTTGCGCTCCGAGTCCAGCCGGGTGCGTGTCGGCTGCCAGGTCAGGTAGACGCCGAGGCTGTCCGGGGATGATAGTCCGGGGCGTTCGCCAATCAACATAGCCACCGCTTTACTCTTCAGCGTCTCGCCAATCTCATCTCCCAGCGCCACCCGCGACTGGTGCGCCAGCACTACCGGGCCAGTGGTCAGCCCCAGCGTATGCAGATAGGGCAGCAGAGCGGTAATCAGCGCTACCGCCTGACGATGCACCGCATGGGAAGAGAGCCCGTCGCCAATGACCAGCAGCAGATCGTGGGCGGGCACCCGGCTGGCCTGTAGTGCAGCGCGGCTCTCGTCGCTCAGCCTACGTCCAAGATCTGGACGGTTGAGATAAATATGGCGGTCTGCCGCGGCGCTGTGGGCGTCCAGGGTATGCAGACCGAGGGCCGAGAGCTGCTGCGTCAGCGGCTCGCTGTCAAAAGGCTGGTGGACCGCATCGCGAGCCTGGGCGTGGGCCAGACCGAAGCTGAGCACCTCCCGGGTCGGCAGGCTTGCACCGCTGCGGCCAAGGGCGATCCGGGCGTCGGTAAACTCGCGCAGTAAAGACCATGCGTCAGGATGGTTCATACGTCTACCCCCTCATGCGGCAGCACGCTCAGCAGCGGGTGGTTAGCCCCGGTGAGCCGCAGCTGGCCCGCGCTATCGATAATCTGCATTTTCGTCAGCCACTCGCCAAACTCTGGGGCATGCTTTAGTCCCAGCAGGCGACGAGCATAGAGTGCATCGTGGAACGAGGTGCTCTGGTAGTTGAGCATGATGTCGTCCGCCCCCGGTACGCCAATCAAAAAGGTCAGCCCGGCGTTGCACAGCAGCGTCAGCAGCGTGTCCATATCATCCTGATCCGCTTCCGCATGGTTGGTGTAGCAGACGTCGCAGCCAATCGGCAGGCCCATCAGCTTGCCGCAGAAGTGATCCTCCAGCCCGGCGCGGATAATCTGCTTGCCGTCATAGAGATACTCCGGGCCGATAAATCCCACTACCGTATTGACCAGCAGAGGATCGAAATGGCGCGCGACGGCGTAGGCCCGCGCCTCGCAGGTCTGCTGATCGACGCCGTGATGGGCGTTGGCAGAGAGGCAGCTGCCCTGGCCGGTCTCAAAGTACATCACGTTATTACCCAGCGTGCCGCGGCCAAGGCTCAACGCGGCCTCCCGGGCCTCTGCCAGCAGAGCCAAATTGATGCCGAAGCCGCTGTTTGCCGCCTCGGTACCCGCTACCGACTGGAACACCAGGTCGACGGGCGCGCCGCGCTCTATCAGCGCCAGGGTGTTGGTGACGTGCGTCAGCACGCAGGACTGGGTAGGAATAGCAAAGCGGCTGATGATGTCATCCATCATATAATTGAGCCGCTCCAGCACCGGCAGGCTGTCGCTGGCCGGGTTAATGCCCACTACCGCGTCCCCTGCGCCGTAGAGCAGCCCGTCAAGCATGCTGGCGGCAATGCCTTTCAGGTCGTCGGTGGGATGATTGGGCTGCAGGCGTACGCTCAAATGGCCCGGCAGGCCGATGGTGTTGCGAAAGCGAGTGGTCACCCGGCATCGGCTGGCGGCGAGGATCAGATCCTGGTTGCGCATCAGCTTGCTGACGGCGGCGGCCATCTCGGGCGTAATGGCACGGGCAACGCGACTCAGGGTAAGGGGATCGGTGGCATCATCCAGCAGCCAGTCGCGAAAATCGCCCACCGTCAGGTGGCTGATGAGGGAGAAGGCGTCGCGATCGTGGGTATCGATAATCAGCCGGGTGACCTCATCCGCTTCGTAAGGGATCAGCGGGCTCGCCAGAATATCGCGTAGCGGCACGTCGGCCAGCGCCATCTTCGCCGCCATGCGCTCTTCGGCAGAGTCGGCGCTGATGCCCGCCAGCACATCCCCGGAGCGAGCCGGGGAGGCTTTTGCCAGCAGCGTTGTCAGACTGGCGAACCGGTAGGTGCGGTGCGCCAGAGTCGTTTTATACATGTCGCCTCCTCAGGAGAGGGCGCGCAGCTGCGGATCCAGCCCGGCACGCTCGCGAGCGGTGGCCGTACTGCGAAACCACAGGTAGCCGCCGAGCATCATGGCTGCGAAGATCAGCGCCAGCAGCGGGTTGAACCAGACCATGGCCACCAGACAGAGTACCGCCATGCCCAGCGCGAAGGCCGGTGCATAGGGAAACAGCGGCGCTTTAAAGGGCCGAATCAGGTTCGGCTCGCTGCGGCGCAGCTTGAACAGCGCGGCCATAGAGGTGATATACATAACAATAGCGCCGAACACCGACATCGTCACGATACAGGCGGTGAGCGGCATACCGCTGATAGAGATCACCGAGTCCGAGAAGATAGCCGCAATGCCTACCACGCCGCCCGCCAGAATCGCCAGGTGCGGCGTCCGGGTCTTACGGTTCAGCGTCGCCAGGCGCGCAGGCAGATAGCCCGCCCGTGCCAGAGAGTAGATCTGCCGCGAGTAGCCCATGATGATGCCGTGGAACGATGCTACCAGGCCAAACAGCCCCAGCCAGACCAGCATATGCAGCCAGCCGCTGTTGCTACCGACGATGGTCTTCATTGCCTGCGGCAGCGGATCGTTGATGTTGGCGAGGTTACGCCAGTCGCCAACGCCGCCGGCAAAGACCATCACCCCAATCGCCAACACGGTAAGGGTCACAATGCCGCCGCCAAGCGCACGCGGAATGGTGCGCTGGGGATCCTTCGCCTCCTCTGCCGCCATCGAGGCCCCTTCAATGGCGAGGAAAAACCAGATAGCGAAGGGAATGGCGGCAAACATGCCGGAGAGGGCGAGGCCGCTAAAGCGCTCTGCACCCGCCCAGCCGTGGGCGGTGAAGTTGCTCCACGAGAAGCCCGGCGCGACAACTCCCATAAACACCAGCAGCTCGAAGATCGCCAGCAGGGTCACGATCAATTCGAAGGTCGCCGCAATGCCGACACCGAGAATGTTCAGGGTCATAAAGATGACGTAGGCCGCGCAGGCGATCCATTTGGCATCCAGCGCTGGAAACTGCACGTTCAGGTAGGCCCCGATAGCCATCGCAATCGCCGGTGGGGCAAAGACAAACTCAATCAGGGTGGCGAACCCGGCAATAAATCCGCCGGTCGGCCCAAAGGCACGGTAGGCATAGGCAAAGGGGCCGCCCGCGTGGGGAATAGCGGTTGTCAGTTCGGTAAAGCTAAAGATAAAGGCGCAGTACATTGCCGCAATGGCCAGCGCAACGACGAGAAAACCCATCGTGCCCGCCTGCGACCAGCCGTAGCTCCAGCCAAAGTATTCGCCGGAGATCACCAGCCCAACGGCAATCCCCCAGAGACGGAAGCTGCCGAGCGTTCTTTTCAGTGTGGTTGTGGGTATCGTCATCATTTGCTGCCTCGCCGTTACACAGTTAGACGAGAGCCTGCAAAGGCGATGCCAGAAAATTAACCCCAGCCATTTCAACGATATGAGCAAAGTGCTTTAAAACCGTGCACCGCCACGCGCCACCGGGCGTTAAACACGCTCCAGATGCGCACCGATATAGCGCGCATAGCGCTGGCTTTTCAGATGGGTGAGATCCACCAGCACCAGGCCATCCACGCAGTGGTTGAAGTCCGGATCGCTACCGAAATCGATAAACTGAACGCCGCCCGGCGTACACAGCTCTGAATACTGCTTGTAGAGCGGCGGAATGCCGCAGCCCAGGTTGCCAAGCAGCGACTTCAGGCGGGTAAGATCCTCGGTGTAATCGTCGCCGGTAAACTGGGCCAGCACCTCAGGAAGCGAGGCAGGCCAGGGGCGACGGGAGGCAGCCAGTGGATGCACCGGCGGGAACCAGAGGCGGTAGAAGGCCACCAGTAGATCCCGCGCCGCCGGAGGCAGTCCGCCAGAGATCGACACCGGGCCGAAGAGGTAGCGGTACTGCGGGTAGCGCGCCAGGTATGCACCAATTCCCGACCAGAGATAGTCCAGCCCGCGACGGCCCCAGTAGCGCGGCTGAATAAAGCTGCGCCCGAGCTCAATGCCATGCTGCAAAATAGCATCCATTTTATCGTCGTAGTGGAACAGGCTGTAGCTGTACAGCCCGCCCACTCCCTGCTGCGCTACCTGCTGCGCCGTGGGCATAAAGCGGTATGCGCCGACGATCTCCAGATCCGCCTCGTCCCATAGGATCAAATGCAAATAGTCATCGTCATAGCGGTCAATATCACGCCGCTGCCCGCTGCCTTCTCCCACGGCGCGAAAGGCGATCTCCCGCAGGCGGCCTAGCTCGCGCAGCACCGGGACATCCTCTTCGCCGTTGCGCTGCCAAAGGTAGATGGTCTTGCCATCCGCGGTCTGGCCCAGGCACTCTGCCTGCGCCAGGGCGCGTTTCAAGGTCAGACGCGGCTCTGGCCGGGCGATGGCGCACTCGGTTTTAAACAGCCCCGGCAGACCTTTACCCAGACGGATAACGTGCTGGCGACACCGCTCCGCCGTCTCGCGGGCGCTGGCGTGCGGGTTATGCAGACTCTCCCAGGGAATGCGCTGGCCGAGGGTGATAGGCAGGCTGCTGCCCTGGCGGCGAAACATCTGCTGCATCAGCAGCAGCATCGGCAGGGTAGAGGAGATTAGCGTGCTGGCGTAGAAGAGTGGGCTGTTGTGAGCGCGAATAAATACCGGCAGCAGCGGGGTATGAAACTTTGCCGCCAGCTTCACGAAGCCGCTGTGCCATGCGCTGTCGCCAATGCCGTGGCGAGTCAGGCGCGACACTTCGCCCGCTGGAAAGAAGATCAGCACGCCGCCCTGCTGGAGCTGCGTTTCCATCTGCAGCAGCGAGGATTTACGCGTGCGTCCGCCCAGGTTATCGACGGGAATAAACAGCGAGCTGAGCGGCTGAAGATGACTCAGCATCCGGTTGGTAACGACTTTGACATCCCGCCGCACGCGGGAGACGGCATGAAGCAGGGCGAGGCCGTCGAGGGTGCCGGTAGGATGGTTGGCGACAATGATGAGTGGGCCATGCTCGGGGATCTGCTCAAGGTCGTGGGCGGAGAGGGTGCTGCGGATGCGAAGGTGCTCAAGGATCTGCTCAACCATATCCAGCCCCTTAAGGTGGCGATGGCGGGCGGCGAACTGCTGAAATTCCTCTTCATAGAGCAGGCGTTTTAGCAGATTGCGTTGCCAGGGGGCGGGCCTGGCCTGTGGCCAGAGGTCATCAAGAACGCTGTCGAGACTAAACATGGTGGCTCCTCCATCCGTCTTAGGCAGACAGTAGAAGGGCGAGATGGCGTTTATGTGACAGGGAGGTGAACTTTAGAGGCCCGGCAGGCAGAGCGCCACCGGGCACGGCGATTTAACGCAGGATTTTTCGTTCGGCCAGATCCAGCGCGAAGTAGCTGAAGATCAGATCCGCACCGGCGCGTTTGATCGCACCAAGGCTTTCGAGGATCACTTTGTCCTCGTCGATAGCTCCGGCCTGGGCAGCAAACTTGATCATCGCATACTCACCGCTGACCTGATACGCACCGAGAGGCAGCTCGGTACGCTCGCGGATATCGCGCAGGATGTCGAGGTACGCGCCTGCGGGCTTAACCATCAGGCAGTCTGCGCCCTGCGCTTCGTCGAGCAGCGACTCGCGGATCGCTTCCCGGCGGTTCATCGGGTTCATCTGGTAGGTTTTACGATCGCCCTTAAGTGCTGTTCCCGCCGCTTCACGGAACGGGCCGTAGAAGGAGGAGGCGAACTTGGTGGAGTAGGACATGATCGCCGTATCGGTAAAGCCCGCGGCGTCCAGCGCCTGACGGATCGCCTGCACCTGGCCGTCCATTGCGGCAGATGGCGCAATAAAATCAGCCCCGGCAGCAGCGGCAACCACCGCCTGCTTACCCAGGTTGAGCAGGGTTGCGTCGTTATCCACGCCGTGATCGCACAATACGCCGCAGTGACCGTGAGAGGTGTACTCGCAGAAACAGGTGTCGGACATCACCACCATCTCCGGTACCGCGTCCTTACAGATCCGCGACATACGCGCCACCAGGCCATCCTCTTTCCAGGCATCGCTGCCGGTAGCGTCGGTGTGGTGGGAAATACCAAACGTCATGACCGAGCGAATGCCCGCGTTGGCGAAGCGCTCGATCTCACGGGCGAGATACTTCTCCGGAATGCGCACCACGCCCGGCATGGCCTCGATGGCTTTATAGTCGTCCAGCTCTTCTTCAACAAAGATAGGCAACACGAAGTCATTGAGGCTCAGCGTTGTCTCTTCAAACATGGCACGCAGCGCGGGAGACTTGCGCAGGCGGCGCGGGCGGTTAATTAAATCGGTCATGGTATGCCTGAGGTTGGTGAATCAGGGGGCTATTATAACCCAATCAACCCCGGGGTGTTTCGCCAAAACAGGCGTTAATCACCCCGGAGGGAGGGAGAGGATCAGGAGGCCGGGACGATCTGCGGCGGGTTGCCGCTCAGCTCGCTGACCAGATCGTTAACCCCGTCGCTCATATTTTTAAAGCGGGTCAGGGGAGAGCGGGTCACCACCACAAAAACGCCGACGTTGCTCTTGGGGATCATCGCCATATAGGTAATAAACCCACCGCCGCCGCCGGTTTTTTGAATAATCCCCGGTCGGCCATCTTTCGGTGACATGTAGACCCAGCCCAGCCCCAGCGCGTCGGCTTTGCCCGGCACGTCCATACCTATCACGCGGGTGAGCTGGGTGCGCTGGTAGATCAGGGTCTGCATCCGGTCGGCCTGGTTACTGCGGGCGTAGAAGTCCGAGGAGAGGAACTGCTGCATCCAGCGCATCATATCTCCCGGCGTGGAGTAGACCCCACCGCTGCCGATTGCCGCCAGGGTGTTGTCGCAGGGGCTGGCTCCTTTCTCCGCTACCATCAGGCGGCGGCACTGATCCGGTGAGGGGGTAAAGGTGGTGTCCTTCATCCCCAGCGGGCGGGCGATCTGCTCGTCGAATAGCTGCGGGTAGGGCTTACCGGCGGCGTTGGCTAGCGCATCGGCCAGCAGGTCAAAGGCGAGGTTTGAATAGGCCGCCTGCGAGCCGGGTGCCGTTTTCAGCGTGGCGGTAGAGAGCCAGTTCCAGCGCTGATCGCGCGTCGGCCAGGTAAAGACCGAGCGTTGCGCCGCGCCGCCGGGCTGCTCGCGGGGCAGGGCGCTGGTGTGGGTCGCCAGGTTCACCAGCGTGATCGGCGCTCCCTGCCAGCTCGGCACCCGTGCGCCGGGAGGCGCATACTTGCTGAGCGGATCGTTGAGCTTCACCACGCCCTGGTCGAGCAGCTTCACCAGCATTTCGCTGGTCATCAGCTTGGAGATAGAGGCGATGCGGATCAGCGAGTCGAGCTGCGGGCGCACGTTGTTGCCCGGACGCGTTTCACCGAAGCTGCGGAACACGCGCTGGTTGCCGTCGATCGCCACCATCGCCATGCCGGTCGCGCCGCTGCCATAGAAGATATGGTTGGCATAGCGATCGACAATATCGGACGCAAATTCAGGATCGGGGGAGATCTGTGCCGCATTGGCTGATGAAAAGGTCAGGGCGCACAACAGGGTGGATAAGAGCAGGCAACGTTTCAACGACAGCATCCATCACAAAAGTTAAAGAGATAGAGGGTATTTATACTACTTACCGGTGCGATGCAAAGCCCGGAAAAGCGCTTTATTTTGCGGTCAAGCGTAACGCCGGGTAAACAGACGCTTTTTTCCTGCAACACAATGTCTTCTTTTGACATAGCGCGCTTGTGGTAATCTCACTGGCTTCGGTATTTTCATACCCATAGCGAATTAACGACACAATAAGAGTGAGCCGTCGCAGGAGTATTTCATGTTTAAATCTTTTTTCCCCAAGCCGGGGCCGTTTTTGCTCTCGGCGATCCTGTGGTCGCTGATCGCCGTCATCTTCTGGCAGGCGGGCGGCGGGGAGTGGTTAACCCGTATTTTAGGGGCGTCTAAAGAGACCCCGATAGGCGCGTCGCGCTTCTGGTCCGGCAGCTACCTGATCTTTTACGCTTACTACGCCCTGTGCGTGGCCGCGTTTGCCCTGTTCTGGTTTACTTACGCCCCGCACCGCTGGCAGCGCTGGTCGATTCTCGGCACCGCGCTGATTATCTTTGTCACCTGGTTTATGGTCGAGGTCAGCGTGGCGATTAACGCCTGGTACGCGCCGTTTTACGATCTGATCCAGCGCGCCCTCAGCGCGCCGCATAAGGTAACCATCGGCCAGTTCTACCATGAAACAGGGGTGTTCCTTGGCATCGCGATGATTGCGGTTACCGTCGCGGTGTTGAATAACTTCTTCGTTAGCCACTACGTTTTCCGCTGGCGTACGGCGATGAACGAATACTACATGGCCAACTGGCACCGCCTGCGTCATATCGAGGGTGCGGCCCAGCGTGTGCAGGAGGACACCATGCGCTTCTCCTCGACGCTGGAGGATATGGGAGTCAGCCTGCTCAACGCCATCATGAAGCTGATTGCGTTTCTGCCGATCCTTGTTGCCCTGTCGCCACACGTGCCGGAGCTGCCGATCGTTGGCCACGTTCCCTACGGGCTGGTGATCGCTGCTATCGTCTGGTCGTTGGTCGGTACCGGCCTGCTGGCAGTGGTAGGTATCAAGCTGCCGGGGCTGGAGTTTAAGAACCAGCGTGTCGAAGCGGCCTACCGTAAGGAGCTGGTCTATGGCGAGGACGATCCTGAGCGCGCCTCGCCGCCGACCGTGCGCGAGCTGTTTGGCGCGGTGCGGCGGAACTATTTCCGCCTCTACTTCCACTACATGTATTTCAACATTGCGCGCATTTTCTATCTGCAAATCGACAACGTTTTCGGCCTGTTCCTGCTGTTTCCATCGATGGTTGCCGGTACGATTACGCTCGGCCTGATGACCCAGATCACCAACGTTTTCGACCAGGTGCGCAGCTCGTTCCAGTACCTGATCAACTCATGGACCACGCTGGTGGAACTGATGTCTATCTATAAGCGTTTACGTACCTTTGAGCGTGAACTTGACGGCGAGGATGTCGTACACGCGACAACCTCACTCAGCTAATGACCGGAGCGGCTATGCAAGCATCACGCGGTTTAACCCTGCTGGCGGGCGCGATCCTCGTCGGCTGTAGCACCTCGCAACCGCCGCCGCTCAAAGAGGGCGAGAAGGCGGTGGACGTGGCGAAGCTGGTGCGGCAGAAGATCCCTGCCAGCGTAAAGGATCGTGACGCCTGGGCTGAGGATCTTGCCACCGCGTTCAAGAGCCAGTCCCTTGCGCCAACGCGGGAGAACGTCTGCTCGGTGCTGGCGGTGGCGCAGCAGGAGTCGAACTATCAGGCCGATCCTGCCGTACCGGGGCTGAACAAAATCGCCTGGCAGGAGATTGAGAAGCGCGCCGGGCGGCTGCACATTCCGGCTTTTGTGGTGCGCACCGCGCTGAAGGTTCCCTCGCCCAACGGCAAAAGCTACGCCGAGCGGCTCGATAAGGTTAAAACCGAGAAGCAGCTTAGTGCGATTTTCGACGACCTGATTAACATCGTTCCGCTGGGGCAGACGCTGTTTGGCTCTCTTAACCCTGTGCACACAGGTGGGCCGATGCAGGTCAGCATCGCCTTTGCCGAACAGCATAGCCGGGGTTATCCGTGGAAGATGGAGGGCACCGTTCGCCAGGAGGTCTTCTCCCGGCGCGGCGGTCTGTGGTTCGGGACTTACCACCTGCTTAACTACCCAGCCAGCTACAGCGAGCCGCTCTACCGCTTCGCCGACTTTAACGCCGGCTGGTACGCCAGCCGCAATGCCGCGTTCCAGAGTGCGGTCAGCAAGGCCAGCGGCGTGAAGCTGGCGCTGGACGGGGACGTGATCCTCTACGGTAGCCGTGACGCGGGCAGCACCGAACGAGCGGTGCGCAAGCTGGGACCGCAGCTGGGCCTCAGCGACGCTGAGATCCGCAATCAGCTGGAGCAGGGCGATCGTCAGGCGTTTGAGAAGACCGAACTCTATAAAGGGGTCTATCGTTTGGCGGAGAAGAAGAGTGGGAAGACGCTACCGAGAGCGCTGCTCCCGGGAATTCAGCTTGAGAGCCCGAAGATCACCCGCAACCTGAC
>DKJA01000189.1:856-10323 GCA_002454505.1 Oxalobacteraceae bacterium UBA6704 | reverse complement strand
TACGGCTGTCCCCGGGGTTGAGGTTTGTCGGAACATATGGGAAGCGTAGAGCAACCCCGGGGACAGGCCCCTGCGGGGACAGTCCCCAGCTATTTCAGCGTTGGGCGCACGCCATCCACTGCCGCTTTCACCGCGCCACTCCCCACCGCGGCGCCGAATTTCTTCAGCACCCGCTCCGGCAGCCCTTCGTGCTGGGTATAGTCGATGATGTCTTCTGCCTTCACCACGTCGCGGGCCACGCTGTCCACGCTGCCCAGGTCGTCGGCGAGGCCCATGTCGATGGCCTTGGCGCCCGTCCAGAACAGGCCGGAGAACATGTCCGGCGTTTCATGCAGCCGCTTGCCGCGGCCGGTGCGGACGACGTCGATGAACTGCTGGTGGATCTCGTCGAGCATCGCCTGGGCGTGCTGCTTGTGCTTGTCGGACAGCGGCGTGAACGGGTCCATGAAGCCCTTGTTCTCGCCGGCCGTCAGCAGGCGGCGTTCGACGCCCAGCTTCTGCATCGCGCCGGTGAAGCCGAAGCCGTCCATCAGCACGCCGATCGAGCCGATGATGCTGGCCTTGTTCACATAGATCTTGTCGGCCGAGGCGGCAATGTAATAGCAGCCTGAAGCGCAGATTTCATCGACCACCACATACAGCGGTTTTTCCGGGAAGCCCTGGCGCAGCCGGCGCACTTCGTCGACGATCATGCCGGCCTGCACGGGGCTGCCGCCCGGGCTGTTGATGTGCAGCACCACGGCGACGGAACCGGCATCCGAGAACGCCTTGTTCAGCGCGGGGATGACGACCGATGCGGCCCCGTTGCCTTCCGATTCGATATTGCCCTCCACTTCCACCAGTGCCGTGTGACGGCCCACCTCCGCGTCGCCCGAGAAGCTGATGTCGAAATAGCTGGCGATGGCAACCAATACGCACAACAAGAGGAAGATTTTGAAGAAGATGCTCCAGCGCCGGTTCGCCCGCTGCTCCTTGATCGACGCAAAGACCAGTTTTTCCAGCACCTCCCGTTCCCAGTTGATCGGCGCGTCGGCCGGCGGGGTTGCTTTGATAGGATCGTCGCTCATGGTCGGTCAATGATGGTTCGGCAGGGGTCAGCGGGCGGGGCGGACGTAGTCGTCCGGCTGCCAGTACAGCTTGTCGTCGTGCTCGGCAATGGCGATCGGGCGCAGGCGCCCTCCCCGGCAAGGGCCGCCGGCGCACTGCCCGCTGCTGGGGATATAAATGGCGCCGTGCGTGGCGCACATCAGGTACAGGCCGCTGGACTCGAAGAACTCGCCTTCCGCCCAGTCCAGCTCGATCGGCACGTGGGCGCAGCGGTTCAGGTAACCATAGGCCGTGCCGCCGTGGCGGATCACGAAACCGGTGGCATCCTGGCCGGCGGCCAGCACGGGAAAACGCACGCCCCGGCCGCCATCGGCCACGTCGGCCGCCGCGCAGATGAGAATTTCCTCGCTCATCAGGCGTGCGCGTTCAGCCACGCGTGCAGCTCGGGCACGTTTTTCGCCGAAAACACGGGCTGGCAGGCATGCAGCTGGTCGACGGGATGGGCGCCGTATCCCACGGCAATGCCCAGCGCGCCGGCATTCTGCGCCATCAGCAGGTCGTGCGTGGTGTCGCCGATCATCGCGGTGCGGCGCAGGTCCTGGCCCAGTTCGCGGGTCAGTTCCTGCAGCATGGCCGGATGCGGCTTGGAAAACGTTTCGTCCGCGCAGCGCGTGGCGTGGAACGTGGACAGCAGCTTCGCCGCGTTCAGCGCGCGGTTCAGGCCCACGCGGCTCTTGCCCGTCGCCACGGCCAGGAAATAGCCCTGCTGCTGCAGGTCGGCCAGCAGTTCCGGCACGCCGTCGAACAGCGTCAGCTCGTGGTCCTTGGTCAGGTAATGGTAACGGTAGCGTTCCACCATGCGGGGATACCACTTCGGATCGACGTCCGGCAGCGCCGTCTGCATCGCTTCGGCCAGGCCGAGGCCGATCACGTGCGATGCCGCTTCCCGGCTGGGCACGGGCAGGCCCAGGTCCTTCGCTGCGGCCTGGATGCTTTTCACGATCGCGGCCGTGCTGTCCATCAGGGTGCCGTCCCAATCGAAGACGATCAGGTCAAATTGCTTTCTTGCCATGTAATCCGGCGGGCCGGCTCCTATGATTCATTACTCAACAACATTGACGGGTTGGCCCAAGCTTACCAAGAATTTTTCGCATTCGGGGGCCAGCGGCGCGTTGAGCGTGAGGATTTTGCCGGAATCGGGGTGGCGGAACGTGATCTGGTGGGCGTGCAGGAACATGCGCTTCAGCGCGCCCCGCTCCGCGGTGCCTTTCTGCAGCGCCTTGTTGAGCGGGAAATCGCCGTATTTATCGTCGCCAGCGATGGGAAAGCCGGACGATTGCAGGTGAACGCGGATCTGGTGGGTACGGCCCGTTTTCAGTTCCGCCTCCAGCAGCGCGAAGTCGCGGTATTTCTTCAGCAGCGTGAACACCGTGTGCGAGGCCATGCCGTCTTCCCGCACCGATACGCGCCGCTCGCCATCGGCGGTGGTGTATTTGTGCAGCGGCAGCTTGACGTGCTGGCGCTGGTTCTTCCAGTCGCCCACGGCCAGCGCCAGGTAGCGCTTGTCCGTCTCGCCGTCGCGCATCTGTTCGTGCAGGTTGGTCAATGCGGAGCGTTTCTTGGCGAGCAACAGCAGGCCGGACGTTTCGCGGTCCAGCCGGTGCACCAGTTCCAGGAACTTGGCATCCGGCCGGGCCGCGCGCAGCTGCTCGATGACGCCGAACGACACGCCGGAGCCGCCATGCACGGCCACGCCGGCCGGCTTGTCGATGACGAGCAGGTGGGCATCCTCGAAGATGATCGGGAACTCCGCCGCCGGCGCGCCGGTGTCGGCTTTTTCCGCAATCCGGATCGGTGGAATCCGCACCACATCGCCGGCGATCAGCCGGTACAGCTGGTCGATGCGGCCCTTGTTGACGCGCACTTCGCCGGAGCGAAGAATGCGATAAACGTGACTTTTCGGCACACCTTTGCAAATTCGCAACAGGTAGTTGTCGATGCGTTGACCGGCCTCTTCCTCGTCGATCGTGACGAATTGCGCTTGCGGCGGGACTGTATTGGGGGAACTCGTGTCAACCCGGCCATTCGGCTTTTGGGTTGTCTTCCCAGAATTTCTCTCTAAGTCCTTCATTTTGAATATATAATCATTTTGCCGTAGCGATGCTGTGCTCGAAGAGAACGGTGAGCTGCTGCAGGTGTAAGAAGAAAACCACAATTTTACACAGGGGCGCATCCGCTGGCCTCGCCAATTGCAAATTCAGCGGAAATAAATGTATACGCACATGCTGGTGCGGATCAGGGTGACCACCAATGTCGTCATCGGATCGGGTGCCAGGATGCATGGAATTAGACTGGCTGGATCGTTAGGATAAGTCCGGCGAGCAAGAGCACAAGTCGTTGCTCGCTGGTTGATGAAGTTGATAACGCTTGCCGTTTCGCCAACGCGCCATACAAGATGCGCTGGCTCGACGTTTTGCGCACGCCTGCATTTCCCGCCGCGGTGCCGTCCCTACGGACGAACCGGCAGGATCCCTTGCAGAGCGGTGCGCACTCGGCATGACGATCGGCTTCATGCGCCCACTGCGGCAGCCGCGCCTCGCGCGCTGCCGCACGATTAGGCATTTCCCCGCAGCCTCCTTAATTTCCGCGTATATCCTGTACGGTTGCCGTCCCTGGTTCCACCCGGGCGGCTTGAACGGCCGAAAGGTCGCGGAGTTATATAAAAATGAAACGCATGTTGTTCAACGCTACGCAGCAGGAAGAGCTGCGCGTAGCCATTGTCGATGGCCAGAAACTGATCGACATCGATATCGAGACGGCCGGGCGCGAACAGCGCAAGTCGAACATCTACAAGGGCGTGATCACCCGCATCGAACCGTCGCTGGAAGCCTGCTTCGTCAGCTACGGCGAAGATCGCCACGGTTTCCTGCCGTTCAAGGAAGTGGCCCGCACGTATTTCCGCGAAGGCTGCGACGTCCGTAACGCCACCATCAAGGAAGCGCTGCGCGAAGGCCAGGAGATCGTCGTCCAGGTCGAGAAGGAAGAACGCGGCAACAAGGGCGCAGCCCTGACGTCGTTCATCTCGCTGGCCGGCCGCTACCTCGTGCTGATGCCGAACAACCCGCGCGGCGGCGGTGTTTCCCGCCGTGTCGAGGGCGAAGAGCGCCAGGAACTGCGCGAAACGATGGACAAGCTGGACCTGCCGCAAGGCATGTCGGTGATTGCCCGCACCGCCGGCATCGGCCGCAACGTCGAAGAACTGCAGTGGGACCTGAACTATCTGATGCAGCTGTGGCGTGCGATCGAAGGCGCGTCGAAATCGGCCACCGGCGCCTTCCTGATCTACCAGGAATCGTCGCTCGTGATCCGCGCCATCCGCGATTATTACCAGCCTGATATCGGCGAGATCCTGATCGATACCGACGAGATCTACGAACAGGCCCAGCAGTTCATGAGCCACGTGATGCCCGACATGGTGCACCGCGTGAAGCGCTACAGCGACGACGTGCCGCTGTTCTCCCGCTTCCAGATCGAACACCAGATCGAAACGGCGTACAGCCGCACCGTGCCGCTGCCATCCGGCGGCGCCATCGTCATCGACCACACCGAAGCCCTGGTCTCCGTCGACGTCAACTCGGCCCGCGCCACCCGCGGTTCCGACATCGAAACCACCGCCTTCCACACCAACTGCGAAGCGGCCGAAGAAGTGGCCCGCCAGCTGCGCCTGCGCGACCTGGGCGGCCTGATCGTCATCGACTTCATCGACATGGAAGTGTCGAAGAACCAGCGCGAAGTGGAACAGCGCCTGAAGGACGCGCTGCACCACGACCGCGCCCGCGTCCAGATGGGCAAGATTTCCCGCTTCGGCCTGATGGAACTGTCGCGCCAGCGGCTGCGTCCTTCGCTGTCCGAAGGCTCGCACGTGACGTGCCCGCGCTGCTCCGGCACCGGCCACATCCGCGACACGGAATCGTCCGCCCTGCAGGTGCTGCGCATCATCCAGGAAGAGGCGATGAAGGAAAACAGCGCCGCGATCCACGTCCAGGTGCCGGTCGACGTGGCCGCCTTCCTGCTGAACGAAAAACGCGGCGAAGTGCTGAAGATCGAGAATCGCCACCGCATCACCGTGATCCTGGTGCCGAACAAGCACCTGGACACGCCGCACTACAAGCTGGAGCGCATCAAGCACGACGATCCGCGCCTGGAAGAGTCGGCCGCCAGCTACACGATGGCCGAGCAGGCGGAAACGGACATGGGCTTCGCCAAGCGCCAGAAGGAAGAGCAGAAGCCACGCCAGGAAGCGGTCGTCAAGACGATCACGCCGAGCCAGCCGGCCCCGCTGGTCGAGCGCAAGGCTGCCGGCGAGTCCGTGAAAGTGATCCCGCCGGTCGCCGCACCGGTGCCGGCCCCGGCCGAAAAAGGTTTCTTCGCGAAGCTGATGTCGTTCTTCGGCGGCGGTACCGAGCAGCCGGCACCCGTGCCGTCCACGCCGGCCATCGTCACCAAGGCACCGGCGCAGACGGATCGCGGCGACAAGAACGCCCGTGGCCCGCGTGGCCGTGGCGGCCGCGGCCCGAAAGGTCCGCGCGAAGAGCGCGAACCGGGTGCCCGCGACGAGGCGGCGAAACCTGTGCAGGAAGCGCGCCCACCGCGTCCGCCGCGCCCGCCACGGGAGCCGCGCGAGCCGCGTGAAAAAGTCGAAGGCGTGGAAGGCGCACCGGTGGCCCGTGCCGAACGTCCCGAGCGCGCCGAGCGTCCGGAACGTGGCGAACGGCCGGAACGCAAGCCGCGCGAACCGCGTGAGCCGCGCGAGCCGAAAGTCGCTCCGGCCGAAGCGAAAGCCGAGGAACTGGCGCTGGCCGCAGCGGGCGTCGGCCCGGTCGGTACCGGCACCGGCGTGACCGTGCCAGCCGCGGAAGAGCCAAACCTGGTGAAAGCCGCCGACAACCTGGGCCCTGAAGGCGAAGACGGTGAAGCGGGCGAAGGCGACGAGCCGCGCCGCCGCCGCCGTCGTGGCGGCCGCAACCGCAACCGTCGCGAACGGGAAGGTGGCGAGGGCGAAGTCGAAGGTACGGAAGGTTTCGAAGCGGGTGCGGAAGCGCCGGCCGTCGTGACCGCCAACGTGACGGCGATTACCACGACGGTTGTCGAGGAAAGCATCGAGATCGAAGCGCGTGCCGCGCTGCCGGCAGCCGAAGTTGCTCCTGCAGCCGCTGAGCCTGTCGCTGCCGTGACGCCGGTGGACGCTGTGGCACCGGCCCCGGCCGCTCCTGCGCCGGTCGAGCCTGAGGCTGTGGCGGTCGAACCGGCGGAAGCCGAGATCGTCCAGGCACCGGCCGCCGAGCCGCTGCCGCCGGTCGTTGCACCGGTTGCCGAGGTTGCCGCGCCCGTCATGGCGGAGCCTGTCGTCGCGGCGCCAGCGCCGGTCGAGCCCGAGCCTGTTCCGGCAGCCCCTGCCCCGGTAGAGCCGGTGGTCGTGGCCGCTGCCGAAGCGGCAACGGAAGTCACCGAAACCGTCGCGGCCCCGGCCGTGGCGGAACCGGCGACGGTCGAGGAAGTGGCTGCTCAGGAAGAACAGGTCGCTCCTGCTCCGGTGGCTGCTCCAGCTCCTGTTGCTCCTGCCCCTGTGGCTGCGCCTGCCCCTGCGCCGGTCAACCTGGACGCCATGCTGGCCGCCGCCGGCCTGCAGATGGCCGGCACGGATCCGGCCAAGCTGCGCGCCGCCCAGGAAGCCGCCGCCCAGGAAGCTGCGCCACCGGCCCCGCGCCGCGTTCGCAAGCCAGCCCCGGTCGTTGCCGACGAACCGCTGGTGCAAGTGAACACCACGCGCCAGTAATCCCGGCAAGCCGATAAAAAAGGGAAGCTCCGGCTTCCCTTTTTTACATGCCGGGGACTGTCCCCGGCTTCATGGGGACTGTCCCCTCTTTTGCTGTTGAACTTGCCGAGCGCAACTGAAAGCAGAAACAGAAGAGGGGACAGTCCCCGTGCGGGGACAGTCCCCTGCCGTGACTAAGCCCAACAGCCAACGGCGCGAATCGCCCCCGCGTGCTATCGTAGGCGAGTGAATTCACCGTATTGATGCAGTATCAGCAATGACAGAAAAGATCATCATCCTCTCCGACGGCCGCAGCCGCCCGCTGGCGATACCGCCCACGCACGAGCCGCCGAACGGCGAGGTACGCGACCGCCTGGACCGCCCTTTGCGCGACCTGCGCATCTCGATTACCGACCGCTGCAACTTCCGCTGCGTGTACTGCATGCCGAAGGAAGTGTTCGACAAGGATTACCCCTACCTGCCCCACGCGTCGCTGCTGACGTTCGAGGAGCTGGCCCGCGTGGCGCGCGTGTTCGTGTCGCACGGCGTCGAGAAGATCCGGCTGACGGGCGGCGAGCCGCTGCTGCGCAAGAACATCGAGCGGCTGATTGAAATGCTGGCCGAGCTGCGCACCGTCCAAGGCAAGCCGCTGGACATCACCCTCACCACCAACGGTTCGCTGCTGGCCCGCAAGGCGGTGGCGCTGAGAGCCGCCGGCCTGCAACGCGTGACGGTATCGCTTGACTCAATGGACGATGCCACGTTCCGGGCGATGAACGACGTCGATTTCGCCGTCGCGGATGTGCTGAACGGCATCGACGCGGCGCACGCCGCCGGGCTGGGCCCGATCAAGGTCAACATGGTGGTCAAGGCCGGCATGAACGAGCAGGAAATCCTGCCGATGGCGCGCCATTTCAAGGACACGCCGCACATCCTGCGCTTCATCGAATACATGGACGTGGGCGCATCGAACGGCTGGAACATGAAGGACGTGATCCCGTCCGCCGAAGTCGTGCGCCGGATCAGCGAAGAAATGCCGCTGGTGCCCGTCGATCCGAACTACACGGGCGAGACGGCGGCGCGCTGGCGCTATGCCGACGGCAGCGGCGAGATCGGCGTCATCTCCAGCGTCACGCAGGCTTTCTGCAGCGACTGTTCGCGGGTGCGGCTGTCCACCGAGGGCAAGCTGTACACCTGCCTGTTCGCCACCCACGGCCACGACCTGCGCGCGCTGCTGCGCGAAGGCCGCAGCGACGACGAACTGGCGGCGGCAGTCGGCGCGCTGTGGCGCGTGCGGGGCGACCGCTATTCCGAGCTGCGCACGATCAATACGGACGGCCTGTCGCGCGTGGGCGAGCGCAAGGTCGAGATGTCCTATATAGGGGGATGAGTTGGGGAGCCAGCACACTGTCAGCGGCCTGATCCTGGCCGGCGGCCGCGGCACGCGGATGGGCAGCATCGACAAGGGTTTGCAGCATTTTCGCGGCACCACGCTGGCCGCCCTCGTGCTGGCGCGGCTGGCGCCGCAGGTGGCCGCCGTGGCGATCAGCGCGAACCGCAACGTGGACACCTACGCCGCACTGGGCACGCAGGTGCTGCCGGACGAACTGACGGGCTACGAAGGTCCCCTCGCCGGCCTGCAAGCCGGCCTGCGCCATTGCAAGACGGACCTGCTGGCGACCGCCCCCTGCGATTCGCCGTTCCTGCCGGACGACCTGGTGGCGCGGCTGCATGAGGCACTCGTCGCACAGGGTGCCGACGTGGCGATCGCCGTCACGCTGGAAGGTGCGCGCCGGCAGCGCCACCCGGTGTTTTCGCTGGTGAAGAAAAGCGCGCTGCCGCAGCTGGAAGCCTATCTGGCCAGCGGCGAGCGCCGCATGGAAGGCTGGCCGGGCGCACTGAAAGTGGCCGAGGTGCTGTTCGCCGATGCCGGCGCGTTCCGCAACATCAATACGCTGGACGAGCTGCAGCGCGAACAAGCCGGTGGATTGGCCGAAGTTACCGCCCGGCTGCCGTCGTACAACCCGAATGCGGTGCCCGTGAAGCAGGCGCAGCGGATCATCGGCGAGTTCGTGCAGCCCGTGCGGGGCATCGAGAAAGTGGCGCTGCGCGCCGCGCTGGGCCGCGTGCTGGCGGACGATATCGTGTCGCCGATCAGCGTGCCCGCCCACGACAATTCGGCGATGGACGGCTTTGCCTTTGCCGGCGACCAGCTGGACCCGGAACATCCGACGACATTGGACGTGATCGGCACCGTGTACGCCGGCCGCACCTCCGACCTGGCGCCAGTGCGCGGCCAGTGCGTGCGCATCATGACGGGCGCCGTGATGCCGCCCGGTTGCGATACGGTGCTGGCGCAGGAACATGCCGCCGGCATCGACGACGGCAGCGTGACGATCGCGCCGCGCAGCATCCGCGCCGGCGACAACCGCCGGCTGATCGGCGAGGACCTGATGGCGGGCCGGCCGGCGCTGCGGGCCGGGAAAATCGTCCGCCCCGCCGACCTGGGCCTGATCGCGTCGCTGGGCATCGCCGAGGTGGCCGTGCGGCGGCGCGTGCGGGTAGCGTTCTTCTCCACCGGCGACGAGCTGCGCTCGATGTCGGA
>DKJA01000189.1:0-705 GCA_002454505.1 Oxalobacteraceae bacterium UBA6704 | reverse complement strand
GGCGACGAGCTGCGCTCGATCGGCGAACCGCTGGCCCAGGGCAGCGTCTACGACAGCAACCGCTACACGCTGTTCGGCATGCTGACGCGGCTGGGCTGCGAACTGGTCGACATGGGCATCGTCAAGGACGACCCGGCCGCGCTGGAAGCGGCACTGCGCGATGCGTGCGCCAGTGCGGACGCGATCGTCACCTCGGGCGGCGTGTCGGCCGGCGCGGCCGACTACACGCGCGACATCATGGCGAAACTGGGCGACGTGACGTTCTGGACGATCGGCATGCGCCCCGGCCGGCCGATGGCCTTCGGCCGCGTGGCCGCCGGCGGCCGCGACGCCTTCCTGTTCGGGCTGCCGGGCAACCCTGTGGCGGTGATGGTGTCGTTCTACTTCTTCGCCCGTCCCGCCCTGCTGCGGATGATGGGCGCGGCCGGCGAGCCGGACTTGACCGTGCAGGCCCGCTCCAGCGAAGTCATCCGCAAGCGCCCCGGCCGCACCGAATTCCAGCGCGGCATCCTGACAGTGGGCCCGGACGGCGCCCGCGAAGTGCGCATCACCGGCTCGCAAGGCTCCGGCATCCTGCGCTCGATGACCGAGGCCAACTGCATGGTGGTGCTGCCGGATGAGCGGGGGAATGTCGCGGCGGGGGAGCTGGTCGACGTGGTGCTGTTCGAGGGGCTGGTGTAGGGGACGTTGGGGACTGTCCCCGCA
>DKJA01000118.1 GCA_002454505.1 Oxalobacteraceae bacterium UBA6704 | reverse complement strand
CCATGGCTATTTCGTGGCCGACCGCGTCGATTCGAAACCGGGCGTGCCGGTGTTCAACCGGATCGTCACGCTGAAGGACAGCTGGGGCGAGTAAGCGCCCGCCGCCCCATCGAAAAGCCGCCGCGAGGCGGCTTTTTTGCGTGCAACCCTGCCACCTGAGCTTCGCGCAACGCTTCAACCTTGCAAGTTTTAGTAATCCTTGACGCAGCGCATGGCGGGTTTATATATTTCATTAATTACTACTTTTAGTTTGCTTCGCGATGCGACTGCCGCGCGCACACCTGTTCGAGAAACTGCATATCTCGGAAAGCCGCCCCACATGGTGGACCGGCGCCGCATTGTCCACGCTGGTGGGTGCCGGCTTCTACATGTGGATGGCCAATTCGCTGGAAAACGAGGCGCTCGAGCGGTTCCGCACGCAGGCCCGCACCATCCAGTACAACATCACGGCCGGCATCAAGGCGTGCACCGATGTGCTGCGCGGCACGGCCAGCCACTTCCAGGCCGCCGACGACATCTCGCCGGAGGGCTTTCACCACTACGTGCAAGGTCTCGACATCCAGCGCAGCTTTCCGGCCATCGCCAACATCAGTTTCGCCCAGTACGTGACGGATGCCGGGCGCGAAGCATTCGAGGAGCGCATGCGCAGCGCGCGGGTGCAGCATCTGGGCTACCCGCCATTCAATATCTGGCCGGCCGGCCGCCGCCCTGCCTACACGGTGATCACGCTGCTGGAACCGATGTACAGCGCCAGGGCCAAGTTCGGTTTCGACCTGGCGGAACGGCCCGCCGGCGCGGCCGCGCTGGACGAAGCGCGCGACAGCGGTGCAATCACCAGTTCCGGCGTGCCGATCCCGCTGCCCGACGCGCCAGGCCAGTTCGGCATGGCACTGCGCGCACCCGTCTATCACGCGGGCATGCCGCTGCGGACCCCGGCCGAACGCCGTGCCGCCTATTTCGGCTCGGTCGGCCTGGGTTTTGCCGTGCCCAGGCTGGTCGAGGCGGCCATGGCCGACACGCCGGTGCGCGACCTGCGCGTGCGGATCTACCGGGTGCCCGAAAAGACCGCTGCCGACCCGGGCCAGGCCAGCAACCCGCTGCTGTTCGATAGCGCTACCGCGGCCCGCGACCGGCCGCCGCCGGCCGGGCACCTGCACCTGACCCTGCCCCTGAACTTCAACGGCCGGGCCTGGGAAGCGCAGTTCGACGCGCCGCGCGAAGCCCTGTATTCGGATTTCGACGCCTACCTGCCGTGGCTGGCGGCATTGGGCGGCTTCGTCAGCATGCTGCTGATGTATGCGCTGTTCCAGACGCAGGCGTCGTCGCGGCGCCGGGCCATCCGGATGGCCCGCGACATGACCCGCGAACTGCGCGACAGTCAGGCGCGGCTGCAGCTGTCGCACCAGCGGCTGCGCCGGCTGGCCGCCCACGCCGAGCAGATCAAGGAAGAGGAGCGCAAGCGCATCGCCCGCGAGATCCACGACGACCTGGGCCAGAACCTGCTGGCGCTGCGCATCGAGGCCGACCTGCTGGCCAACCGCACGGCGCAGCGGCACCCGCGGCTGTTCGCGCGCGCCTGCGCCACGCGCAAGCAGATCGACGACGCGATCCGCAGCGTGCGCACGATCATCAACGACCTGCGGCCGACCGTGCTGGACCTGGGCCTGTCAGCCGCCGTCGAATGGCAGGTCACCCAGTTCCGCAAGCGCTCGGGCATCGCCTGCGAACTGACGGACCCCGACGGCGCTCCCTACATCGACGACCGCTGCGCGGTGGCACTGTTCCGCGTGCTGCAGGAATCGCTCAGCAATATCCAGCAGCACGCCCGCGCCAGCCAGGTGCGCGTCGAACTGCGCCACCAGGGCGGCAGCCTGCGGATGACGATTGCCGACAACGGTATCGGCCTGCGCGACGACAGCCGCACCAAGCTCGGATCGTTCGGCCTGGTGGGCATCGAGGAACGCATGAGCTTACTCGGCGGCAACTGCACGATTCTCAGCAGCGTGCAGGGCGGCACCACCGTCACGGTATCTGTCCCGGTGGCCTGGCGTGTCCCGCACACGCAGATAGGAGAATTCGCTAATTTGTAGGAGCATCCTTAAACATTGATGCAGGTCAACAGCTGGTACTGAGCAAAGACAACAATGTCCTGGTAGTTCCGCCATCTCACATCACAAAGGATCGAGCAAATGGACCATACTTTCAAGGCAATCGCAGAACTGGACCTGGAGCCCATCAAGGTCAAGCTGATGGACAGGGAATCCGGCCATGGCTGGACGCTGGCGCGGGCCAATGCGGTGGAACTGGAATACCGCCGCTTCCTGTGCATCATGAAAAAATACCCGCACGAGCCCGCCATCCCGCTGCAGGACGTCGACCAGTTCTGGCACTTCCACATTCTCGACACGATGAAATACGCGGCCGACTGCGAGGCCGTGTTCGGCTATTTCCTGCATCACTTCCCCTATATCGGCATGCGCGGCGACGCCGACCGGGCCGCCCACCGCCAGATGGCCGAGCGGACCAGCGAACTGTACGCCGCCACGTTCCAGGATGACTACGTGCACAGCAGCGCACGCGCGGCGCTGGCAGCCACGCCGGCCCCCGCCTGGTGCGGCGTGGTGGAACCGGACACCGCGGCGGCCCGGTGCGGCGTCGTGGAACCGGATACCGCGGCGGCCTGGTGCGGCGTGTCGCCCGGCGAACGCGCGCCGCAGCCGGACGCCTTGCCGCCGGCGTTCTTCGCCGACCGCCCCCACCTGCCGCGGCCGGCGCAATAGTGCCGGCGGTTCGCGCGAAACACCGCCTGTTGAAGCGAGCTTGCATTCCCACGAATGCAATCTATACTGGTATTCGTTGATGTACATCAACTCCCTTCCCCGCTGTCCCACACCGTACGGTGTCGCCGCGCCGCTAGGCGCCGGTGATGCCGTCTTCCAACCCGCAAGCAACGAGGAAACGACATGATCTCTTCCGAACACTTTCAACCCATCGCCGACCTGGACCTGGAGCCCATCAAGGTCAAGCTGATGCACGAGGCATCCGGCGAAGGCTGGTCGCTGGACAAAGTCAACGCCGTGGAATTCGAATACCGCCGCTTCCTGTACCTGATGAAGCAGTTCCCCAACGAGCAGACGGCGCCGCTGATGGACGTGGACATCTTCTGGCACTACCACATCCTCGACACGATGAAGTACGCGGCGGACTGCGACAGCGTGTTCGGCTATTTCCTGCACCACTTCCCGTACATCGGCCTGCGCGGCGAGGACGACGAAGCGGCGCACCGCCGCGTGGGCGACCGCATGAAGGAGTTATACGAGGCGACGTTCGGCGAAGCGTATCTGCGGGCGGCCGAACCTGCCGCCACGGCCTATTCGGGCCGGGTGGATGCGGCCACGGCGTACTCCGGCCGCGTCAGCGTCGGCACCGCCTACTCGGGCCGGGTCAGCGCCGGTACCGCCTATTCCGGCAGCGCCACAGCGCCGGCGGCCGCCGCGCAGACGGCGTATTCCGGCCGCGTCAGCGATGCGCGGACGGCTTACTCGGGGCGCATCGGCAGCGAGACGGCTTACTCCGGGCGGATCGGCAGCGCAACGGCCTACTCCGGCCGCATCGAGGCGGCGCCGCCACCGCAGGACAGCTTCTATACGGCCCGCCCCCGCCTGGCCGGCGCGTAAGCCGCCCATGAAAAAACGGCCGGTCCCTGGCGGGGCCGGCCGTTTTGCATGGCGCGCAAGAATCAGTACGCCATCAGGTCGCGCAGTTCGCGGATGCTGTAATCGCTGATCTCGTGCATGCGGATCAGGATCGTCGCGCCGATCGGCAGCGTGTTGTGGCGGATCTTGCTGATGACAGGCGGCGCCACTTCCAGCGCGCGGGACAGCGCGGCGTCGTTTTTCAGTTGCAGTTTCTCGATGATGGCATCGAGCACGCGGTTCGGGTTATACGTCGATGAAGACGTCAGTTCTTTCAGGGACATGGTCACATTCTTCAGTTAGCGGTCGCTTCGAGCAGAAAAGCAACAGTTTTGGGCATTTATTTTATGCACGGCGGTTGGCCGGTCGGCACCGTCATGAGCCCCTCTGGCGGGGGCTATCCGGCGCGAGGCCGGAATGATACACCGTTTTTGTTGCTCTAAGCTTAACGTCTGGCAACATTTGTGAGAATGTGAGAGATTTTAACCGGTTTTTCTGTGCTAGGTAATTGCAGGCCCGTTTTCGGCCGATGCCTGCCAGGCGAGGCAGTACCAGGCGAAGGCCGTCAGCGCGGCCCATTCGGTCAGCACGAGGGGGAAAACGCCCGTGCACAGCACCGGGAAAAACACCGGCAGGCAGCCGGCCGGATCGCGTGACGGCGCCAGGGACCAGCCCAGTTCGCGGCGGATTTCGTCCGGCGCGGGCGGCGGCGCCGCCGTGTGGCCGCGCCGGACCAGCCAGGCGCGCACGTCTTCCTTGCTGGGATGCGGATGCCGGTGCGGATGGTCCGACGGCAGGTCCGTTTGCAAATGAGCGTCCATACGCCCTCCTGATGGTCTGCGCCCACGATAGTCACAAGGTCCGCACGCGCGTTTGCGCCGCGTCAATCGGGTTCCCGGCTCAGCCTTGCTGCAGAGCTCCTTGTATCCCCTGCGCCACGGTCGGGTAGCGCAACGCCACGCCCAGCTCTTCCTTCAGCCTTGCATTGCAGAGGCGGCGCGATTCGGACATGAACGACAGCAGCGTCGGCGTCACCGTGGCCGCCAGCGCGGCGCGCGCCAGCCGGGGCGGCCGCGCCAGGCCGAACGCGTCGGCGACGGCATCGAAGTAATCCCCCATCTTCATGTCGCTGTCGTCGACGGCGTGGTAGACCCGGCCCGGCCGGCCGCGCCGCAGCGCGCGCACGATGATGGCGGCCAGGTCGTCGGCGTGGATGTGGTTGGTGTAGACGTCGTCTTCCGGCGCCAGTGCCGGCGTGCCCTGCCGCAGCCGGGCCAGCGGCAGCCGGTCCGCCGCATAGATGCCGGGCACGCGCAGGATGGCGACGGTGCCGCCCGCATGGCGGGCCCAGCGGCGCAACACGTGCTCGGCATCGACCCGCCGCAAGGCCCGCGCATTGCGGGGCGCGACAGGCTGCGTTTCGTCGCTGAAACGCCCCGCCAGGTCACCGTACACGCCTGTGGTGCTGACATAAACGACCCGGGCCGCCTCGGGTAGAATGGCGGTCACATTGCGGGTCCGGCGGTCCAGTTTTCCCTCGGCCGGCGGCGGCGCCAGGTGGATCACCGTGTGCGCCAGGCCGGTCAGCCGGCGCAGGCTGGCGGGATCGTCCAGGTCGGCCAGCACGGGCACGGCGCCGGCCGCGCGCAGTCCGGCCAGCCGGGCGGCATCGCGCGTGACGGCGAATACCCGGTAACGCGTGCGCAGCAGCGGCAACAGCCGCATGCCCACGTCGCCGCAGCCGAGGATCAGCAGCCGGGGCCGGCCCAGAATTTGTTTGCTAGAGCTATTCATCTCAAGGATTGTATGACGTTTCAGATTACTGTTCAGCCCAGCGGCCACCAGTTCCAGTGCGACGCCGATGAAACCGTGCTGGCCGCCGCGGTGCGCGCCGGTGTCGGCCTGCCTTACGGCTGCAAGAACGGCGCCTGCAGTTCCTGCAAGGGCAAGGTCGTGTCCGGTTCGGTGACGCATAAACCGCACCAGCGCCGCGCGCTGACGGAAGAAGAGGAAACCGCCGGCATGGCGCTGTTCTGCTGCGCGCTGCCCCACTCCGACCTGGTGATCAATGCCCGCGAAGTGGCGGGCAGCGGCGAGTTCCCCGTCAAGAAGATGCCGTCGCGCGTCACCACGCTGGAAAAAGTGGCGCCGGACGTCGTCGTGCTGACGCTGCAGCTGCCGGCCAACGAAGTGCTCGAATACCGGGCCGGCCAATATATCGAATTCCTGCTGCGCGACGGCAAGCGCCGCAGCTACAGCATGGCCACGGCGCCCGGCGCCGGCCCCGTCACGCTGCATATCCGCCACATGCCGGGCGGGCTGTTCACCGACCAGGTGTTCGGCACGCTGAAGGAGCGCGACATCCTGCGCTTCGAAGGTCCGCAGGGCACCTTCTTCGTGCGCGAGGATTCCGACAAGCCGATCATCCTGCTCGCATCCGGCACCGGCTTCGCGCCGATCAAGGCCATCGTCGAACAGCTGCGCGCGGCCGGTTCGCAGCGGCCGATGACGCTGTACTGGGGCGGCCGCCAGCCGCACGACCTGTACATGCATGCACTGTGCGAACAGTGGGCCGCCGAGATGCCGAACTTCCGCTACGTGCCGGTGGTGTCGGACGCTCTTCCCGACCAGGCATGGACCGGCCGCACCGGCTACGTCCACGCGGCCGCCGTCGCCGATGTGCCCGACATGCGCGGCTACCAGGTGTATGCCTGCGGCGCGCCCATCGTCGTCGAATCCGCCAAGCGCGACTTCGTCGCCCAATGCGGCCTGCCCGACGAAGAGTTCTACGCCGACGCCTTCACCACCGAGGCGGACCTCGCCCAACCCTGACCTGCGGCCCCGGGACCGCAGGCGCTCCGGGCGCGGCGGGCCCGGGGCGCAACCATACGCCTAATGTCCCAGACTCCCTCTTCCAACGGCTTCGCCGTCCTGCGCCACCGCAATTTCTCCTTCTACCTGTCCGCCCGCATCCTCGGCACATTGGCCGTGCAGATGCAGAACGTTGCCGTCGGCTGGCAGGTGTATGCCACCACGCACAACCTGTTTTATCTCGGCATGATCGGGCTGGCCCAGTTCGCGCCGTTCCTGCTGCTGATCCTGCCGTCCGGCCACGTGGCGGACCGCTACAACCGCCGCAACATCGTCGCCGCCTGCCTGGCGCTGCAACTGCTCGTCGGCCTGCTGCTGCTGACCTTCGCCGCCACCCACCTGCAGGTCGTGTGGCCGATCTTTGCCGCGCTGGTGCTGTTCGGCAGCGCCCGCGCGTTCATGCAGCCGGCCACGCAGGCGATGCTGGTGAACCTCGTGCCGCCGCAGGACTTCAGCCGTGCTGTCGCGCTGTCGTCGTCCAGCTCGCACGTGGCGATCATCCTCGGTCCAACGCTGGGCGGCCTGCTGTACATCTACGGCGCGGTGACCGTCTACACGGTGGCCTCCGTGCTGCTGCTGGCGGCCACCTGCCTGATGGTGGCCACCAAGGCGCCGCCGCAGGCCAGCCACCGCGAGCCGGCCACCTGGCACAGCGTGCTGGAAGGCCTGCGCTTCGTCATGTCGCGCCCGGTCGTGCTGGGCGCCATCTCGCTGGACCTGTTTGCCGTGCTGTTCGGCGGCGCCACGGCGCTGTTGCCGGCGCTGGCGCACGACGTGCTGCACGTGGGCCCCACGGGCCTCGGCCTGCTGCGCACCGCCCCCGGTGCCGGCGCCGCGCTGTGCTCGATCGGGCTGGCGTTCTTCCCGATCACGCGGCGCGTCGGCGCGTGGATGTTCGGCGGCGTGGCCGTGTTCGGCGTGGGCACGGTGATCCTCGGCTCGACATCGATGTTCGCCGTCGCCCTTGCCTGCCTGCTGCTGATGGGCGCCGGCGACATGATCAGCGTCTACGTGCGTCACCTGCTGGTGCAGTACGAAACGCCGGATGCGATCCGCGGCCGCGTCAGCGCCGTCAACTCCGTGTTCATCGGCGCCTCCAACGAGCTGGGCGAATTCGAGTCCGGCGTCACGGCCGGCTGGATGGGCCTGACGCGGGCCGTCATCTTCGGCGGCGCCGCCACGCTGGTGGTCACCGGCGTGTGGATGAAGCTGTTCCCGGTGCTGTCGACGATGGACCGGTTCCCTCACCACGACAAGGAGCTGGCGGAACGGTCGAAGTAGGCGCCACGGTATAAGATGAAACGATGAAGACCGGCCTGCACAGTTTCATCCGCATCCGTCCGCACCTGGCGGTGGCACTGGCCGCCGGCGCCGGCGCGGCGTTGCTGCTGCCGTCCGGCTGGGCGCTGCTGCTGCGCTTTCTCGTCGCGTGGAACGTGGGCGTGTGGGTATATCTGGCCGGCATGGCCTGGATGATGGCACGGGCCGACCACCACGCGGTGCGGCGCATCGCCGCGCAGCAGGATGAGAAAGGCGCCGTCATCCTCGCCGCCTTGTCGATCGCGGCGATCGCCAGCCTGGCGGCGATCGGCAGCGAACTGGCCGCCATCCGCGAAATGGACAACGCCGCGCGCGGCCTGCGCTACGGCTTCGTCGGGCTCACGCTGCTGGGCTCGTGGCTGCTGCCCGGCGTGCTGTTCTGCTTCCACTATGCCCACCTGTACTACACGTCGGATGGCCACGGCGCGCCGCTGCAGTTCCCCGACCGCACCACGCGGCCCGATTACTGGGATTTCCTGTACTTCTCGTTCACCATCGCCGTGGCCGCGCAGACGTCCGACGTGGCCGTGTGCACGCCGAAACTGCGCAAGGTGGTGCTGGGCCAGTCGGTGCTGAGCTTCTTCTTCAACCTCGTGATCCTGGGAATGTTCGTCAATATTGCAGCGGGCCTCTTGAATACCTGAACAATGTGCTGCACTTAACTACAAGGCGCCGCTAAAAGGCGTAAGATGATTTACAGCAATAACGAAGAGGAGAACACCATGCAAGTACAAGTCAATATCGAGAAAAACGTGGAACATGGCATCGGCCTGGACGAGCACGTCCAGGAAGTGGTGCAGGCCTCGATCGGCCGCTTCGGCGAACAGATCACCCGCGTCGAAGTGCACATCGGCGACACCAACGGCCAGAAAGGTGGCCCCGACGACAAGCGCTGCATGATGGAAGCGCGCGTCAACGGCCTGCAGCCGATCGCCGTCACCGACCACGGCTCGACGCTGCACCAGGCCATCGGCGGTGCCGCCGACAAGCTCAAACGGGCCGTCGACACGGCCATCGCCAAACGCAGCGACATCCGCCACGACAAGCCGGTCGCCGACCTGGTCCAGCCAGAAGAAGAATAATCAGGTCCGCGCCAGTTCCCTGAGGTACCGCAGCCCGCCCAGCGCGCGGCTGCCGTACCAGGACAGCATCTCCCCATCCACCAGTTGCACCGGCTTGCCCAGCTGCCTTTCCAGCGCGTCCACGTGCGCCCCGGTGAAACGGTAAGGTTCCGACGACAGCAGCACCTGATCGATGCCCGCCACCAGTGCCGGCGACCAGTCGAAGCACGGATAACGCGCGGTACCCAGCGCGGGCACCTGCCAGCCGATCTCGGCGAGCATCGCGGCGATATACGTGTCGCGCGAAATCGTCATCCACGGATCCTGCCAGATGCAGTACAGCACCCGCTGCGGCGGGCCTTTCGGCATGGCGCGCAACGCCGCCAGTTCGGCCTCGAACGCGCGGCACCATTGCTCCGCCGCTTCCTCCACGCAGAACACGCCACCGATCAGGCGCGCCAGTGCCAGGTTGTCTTCCGGCCCCTGCGGATGCGTGACGACGATGTTCGGCACGAACTCCGCCAGCAGGTCCGCCGTCGGCTTTTCGTTCTCGTCGATATTGACGATCACGTGCGTGGGCGCCAATTGGCGAATCTTGCCGAGGTTGACGTCCTTGGTGCCGCCCACCTTCGGAATGGCGCGCACCACATCCGCCGGATGGATGCAGAAACCGGTGCGGCCGACCAGTTGCGCGGCCAGTCCCAGGTCGCACAGCAGCTCGGTAATCGACGGCACCAGCGACACGATCCGGGCCTGTGGCGCCGGCGCATGGGCGCGGCCGTTAGCATCAATGAAAGTCATCATGGAATAAGTGAAAAGAAGGCGGTTTCAGCCGCTGATTCGGGCCTCGATTGAACCATACGCGGCAGCGATTGCGCTATGATGTCCATGACATTTTGCGCCGCCGCCAGGAAACTTTCCACCTTGAAACAGCTCAGTACTTTCGCCGCTTCCCGATACGATATTGCCGACCTGCAGCTGTTCCGCGACGCGGATGCGGCCAGTGCCGCCGCGCTGCTGGCCGCGTGTCCCGTGATGCTGGCCGACGAAGGGGAAACGGTGTCGGACAGCGCCCTGCCCCGCCTCGTCATCGTGCTGCGCGGTGCGGTGGCGGAAACCACCGGCGAAGGTGCCACGACGAAGATCCTGCCGGGCGAAAGCGGCGGCGAACAGTCGGTGCTGGACGTCGAGGCGGACCAGTCGGAACTGACGGCGCTGGAGCAAAGCGAAATCCTGCTGATCGGCCCGGACCTGGCGTGGAAGCTGATCGACGATTCGGACGGCGTGGCGCGCAACCTGCTGCGGCTGCTGTCGTTCCGCATCCGCGCCGCCAACATGCAGCTGCGCCGGCGGCAAAAGCTGGGCGAGTTCTACCGCCAGCTGTCGATGAACGACGGCCTGACGGGCCTGTACAACCGCGCCTGGCTGAACGATGTGCTGCCGCGCCTGGCCGCCACCGCGCACACCACGCACGCGCCGCTGTCGCTGATCATGCTCGACATCGACCACTTCAAGCAGTTCAACGACCGCCACGGCCACCAGCAGGGCGACCAGGCGCTGCGCACGGCGGCCAAGGTGCTGGCCGGCGCGCTGCGGCCGACGGATTTCGCCGTGCGTTATGGCGGCGAGGAACTGATGGTGATCCTGCCGGACACGAACGGCACCGTGGCGGCCGGCGTGGCCGAACGGCTGTGCGAACGGATGCGCGAAGCGGTCGTGTTCGGCGACATGCGCGTGCCGCTGCCGCATATGACGGCCTCGTTCGGCGTGGCATGCCTGGGCGCGGACCAGGACGACCACGCGCTGATCGCCGCGGCCGATGCGGCGCTGTACCGCGCCAAGGCGGCCGGGCGCAACCGGGTTGAAGTAGCGGACTAGGCTGCCTTGCTGTCCGTCTCCGCAGCGGCTTCCTTCGGCTTGCTTGCACTGGCGCTGAAGTCCGACAATCCTTTCATCACCAGCTCGTAGGTCTTGTCGATATTGGTGGCGATGTCGCCGCCCAGCACGCTGAGGCCCTTGAGGATGTCGCGCGCTTCCTTGAAGCCTTTTTCGATGCCGCCCTGGATCGTGTCCATGAACTTGCCCATCGCGGTGTCGTCGTCCATGCCGGGATTCTGGTTCTTGAACGCGCCGAAGAAGCCGGTGGCCAGCGACACGATGCGGCCGGCCGTCGCTTCCGGCGAGTTGTCGTTGTTTGCCGCGTTCTGCACGGCGTTCTCGCCCAGCTCCGCCTGCAGCGCCTCGTTGATGCCGGTGATCGCCGACTTGTACAGCAGCGCCTGCGGGTCGCCTTGGGCGCCGATCGAAATCTGCGCGGACGCCTGCATGATCGACGCGTTCAGCGCCAGCTTGGCCTTGGCCGCCGACGGGATTTCGCCCTGGTTGGCGACTTTCGAGTCGGTCGAAATGGTCTTCGAATTGAGTGAAACGGTATTTGCCACGATAATCTCCGGTGAGCAAAAGCTAACATCATTAAAACAGGCCCGATGAGCACCCAAACCTTCCTGTGGCACGATTACGAAACCTTTGGCGCCGTGCCCCGCCGCGACCGTCCCGCCCAGTTTGCCGCCATCCGCACGGATGCCGAACTGAACGAGATCGGCGAACCGATCATGCTGTACTGCCAGCCTGCCACCGACTTCCTGCCCGATCCGCAGGCCTGCCTGATTACCGGCATTACGCCCCAGCAATGCCTGGAACGGGGCGTGCCTGAACACCGCTTCGCCGCCGTCATCGAGGAGGCGTTTGCCCAGCCCGGCACGATCGGCGTCGGCTACAACACGATACGCTTCGACGACGAGGTCACGCGTTTCCTGTTCTGGCGCAACCTGATCGACCCGTATGGCCGCGAATGGCAGAACGGCTGCGGCCGCTGGGACCTGCTGGACGTCGTGCGCATGTGCTATGCCCTGCGCCCCGACGGGATTCAATGGCCTGTAGGGGATAACGGCAAGGTCAGCTTCAAACTTGAATTGTTGGCATCGGCCAACGGTCTGACGCACGAGGCGGCACACGATGCGCTGTCCGACGTGCGTGCCACGATCGCGCTGGCACGGCTGATCCGCTCGCACAATCCGCGGCTGTGGGATTTCTGCCTGGCATTGCGCAAGAAGGACCGCGTGGCGGATGAAATCGGCCTGCACCTGGCGCGCGAGCTGCGCCAGCCGTTTTTACACGTGTCCGGCATGTTCCCCAGCGAACGGGGCTGCCTGGCGCTGGTGTGGCCACTGGGCACCCATCCAACCAACAAGAACGAAGTGCTGGTCTGGGATTGCAGCCACGACCCGCGCGAACTGTTTGAACTGGATCCGGAAACCATCCGCACCCGCCTGTTCACCCGCGCCGACGCCCTGCCGGGAGGCGTCACGCGGCTGCCGATCAAGAGCGTGCACCTGAACAAGTCGCCGATGCTGGTGGCCAATCTGAAAACCCTGTCGGCCGATATGGCGGCACGCTGGCAGCTGGACCTGCCGGCGGCGCTGGAAAACGCCCGCCACGCAGCAGCCGGACCGGACTTGGCGGCCATCTGGGAGCAGGTGTTTTACCGTCCGCCCGGCGAACCGCTGGACGTGGACGAAGACCTGTACGGCGGCTTCATCGGCCCCGGCGACCGCAAGCTGCTCGACGCGCTGCGCCGCGAAACGCCGCAGAAACTGGCCGCCGCCTCGCCCCGCTTCCAGGACGACCGCCTGGCCGAGCTGCTGTTCCGCTACCGCGCCCGCAACTTTGCCGACACGCTGACGGAAGAGGAATTCGAACAGTGGGAACAGCACCGCGCCGCGCGGCTGCTGGAAGGCGCCGGCGGCGCCCGCAGCGTCGACCAGTTATTCGGCGAGATCGACCACCTGCAGGAAACGGCCGACGAACGGGCCGAGCAGATTCTCGGCGCGCTGTATGAATATGCGGAGATGGTGGTGCCGCAGAGCTACTGATTCAAAACAAAACCGGTGACAGGCTCCATTTATCAGGAAATATTTCCAAATAAATGGTGCCTGTCACCGGTTTTTTTGTTGCTTACCGATACGCGTTGATCGCCTTGCGCGTCTCGTCCGCCACGCGCCGGGCAGCCTGGGCGAAATCTTCGCCATCGGCCGGCTTGGCGTACAGGATCGCGCGCGACGAATTGATCATCATGCCAGTGCCGGCAGCCGTGCGGCCGGCGCGCACCGTGGCCTCGATGTCGCCGCCCTGGGCGCCGATGCCGGGGATCAGCAGCGGCATGTCGCCGACCAGCGCGCGCACCTGGGCGATCTCCTCCGGGAACGTGGCCCCCACCACCAGCGCGCACTGGCCGTTGTGGTTCCATTTGTCCGCGACAAGTTTCGCCACGTGCTGGTACAGCGGCTTGCCGTCCACTTCGAGGAATTGCAGGTCCGAGCCGCCCGGGTTCGACGTGCGGCACAGCACGATCACACCGCGGTCCGTCCACTCCATGTACGGCTCCACCGAATCGGAACCCATGTATGGGCTGACGGTCACCGCATCGGCACCGTAGCGGTCGTACGCTTCGCGTGCATACTGCTTTGCAGTCGCGCCGATGTCGCCCCGCTTCGAGTCGAGGATCAGCGGGATGTGCGGATACTTGTCCTTGATGTAGGCGCAGATGCGCTCCAGCTGGCCTTCGGCGCCCAGCGCGGCAAAGTAGGCTATCTGCGGCTTGAAGGCGCAGGCCAGGTCGGCGGTGGCATCGACGATCGCCGTGCAGAATTGATAGATGCCGTCCGGCGCTGTGCGGAACTGCTCGGGCAGGCGCTCGATGTCCGGATCCAGGCCCACGCACAGCAGGGAGTCGTTGGCGGCCCAGGCAGCATGCAGTTTGTTGATGAAGGACACGGCGGCTCCCCGAAAAATTGAAAACCCCGCATTATATCTTGCAGGCGACCACCGTCGAAAGCCCGTCAGCCTGTGTGCTGCAGCGTACAAAATCGGCATTTCTTTGCGTGTATAGTGCCTCTGAAAGTGAACCTCGATAAGCAGTGTCCAATAATTCAGGGAGGAAGTATGCAGAACAAGTTCGCGCGCTGGCTCGTGCTCGGTGTGATGGCGGCCGTGTTGTCCGGCTGCGGCTACAACGATTTCCAGGGCAAGGATGAAGCCACCAAGGCCGCCTGGGGCGAAGTCGTCAACCAGTACCAGCGGCGGGCCGACCTGATTCCAAATCTCGTCAACACCGTCAAGGGTTACGCGTCGCACGAGCGCGAAACGCTGGAAGCGGTCACCAAGGCGCGCGCCCAGGCCACCAGCATCCAGGTGACGCCGGAAGTGCTGAACAATCCCGCCGCCTTCCAGAAATTCCAGCAGGCGCAGGGCGAACTGTCCTCCGCCCTGTCGCGGCTGATGGCCGTGTCCGAACGCTATCCGGACCTGAAGGCCGACACCAGCTTCCGCGACCTGCAGTCGCAGCTGGAAGGCACGGAGAACCGCATCACCGTCGCACGCCAGCGCTACATCGCCGCGGTGCAGGACTACAATGTGCTGGCCCGCCGCTTCCCGACCAATCTCACCGCGATGATGTTCGGCTATGAAGTGAAGCCGAGCTTCCAGGTGGAGAACGAGAAGGCCATCTCGACGGCACCTGCCGTGGATTTCAACAAAAAGTAACGGCTCAGCACCAAGGATCATCATGCCGCTGGCTCCGCAAGACAAGGCCGCAACACCTGCCGCACCCCGCCGCCGCACGCGCGAACACCCGTCCGAAGGCAAGTGGCTGGGCACCGCCGAGACCACCAACGAACGGGACGTGCGGGGCCGCGGCCGGCGCCGCCGCTTGCGCAACTGGGTGACGCAGCCGAACCGCTCGTGGCTCAGCCACTGGCTGGTGCGCTACGCGCTGCTGGTGATCCTGTTCTGCATGGCGCTGCTGGTGGTCGAAGCAGCCAAGGCGCAGGACACAGGTTTTGTCGCGGTGCCGGAACTGAAAGCCCGCGTAACGGACCAGGCCGGCATGCTGACGGCGCAACAGCGCGCGTCGCTGGAATCCGTGCTGGCCGATTATGAAACGCGCACCGGCAGCCAGATCGCCGTGCTGCTGGTGAAAAGCACGGCGCCCGAGGCGATCGAGCAGTACAGCATCCGTGTCACCGATGCGTGGAAGCTGGGCCGCAAGGGCGTCGACGACGGCGTGCTGCTGATGGTGGCGAAGGACAATCCGCCGGCGCTGCGCCGGCTGCGCATCGAAGCGGGCCGCGGCGTGCAGGGCTCGCTGACGGATGCGCAATCGAAGCGCGTGCTGCAGGACGTCATCGCGCCCCACTTCCGCAACAACGATTACTACGGCGGGCTGACGGCCGGTGTCAGCGCCATCGCCACGCTGCTCGACAAGGAACAGTTTCCTGCCCCGCCGGCAAAGAAGGCCGCCGCGCAGCAGGAAAGCGGCAGCGGCTGGCTGTGGCCGGCATTGCTGTTCGGCGTGTTCATCCTGCTGCCGATGCTCCGTGGCGGCAGCCGCCGCGGCGCCCGCGGCGGCCGTGCGCTGCACCGTTCCGGCTGGGGTTCCGACGCGGCCGGCGTGCTGATCGGCGCGGCCATCGGCAGCGCGCTGGGCGGCGGCTCGCGCGGAGGTGGCGGTGGTGGCTTCGGTGGAGGTGGTGGCGGCTTTGGCGGCGGTGGCGGCGGCACCTTCGATGGCGGCGGCGCCTCGGGAGACTGGTAATGGCGGATTTCTTCACACGGTTGCGCCGCGCGCTGCGCCACGCGATGACGGGCTCCAACGTGGGCAAGCGTTGCTTCCCGGCCGAGACGCTGACCGCGATCGCGGCGGCCGTCGGCGCGGGCGAACAGCGGCACCGCGCCGAAGTGCGGCTGATCGTCGAACCGGCACTGCCGTTCGGCCTGGCCCTGGCCGGCGTGACGAACCGCGAACGCGCCAGGGCGCTGTTTGCCGAATACGGCGTGTGGGATACGGAGGAAAACTGCGGCGTGCTGCTCTACGTGAACCTGGCCGAGCATGCGGTGGACATCGTGGCCGACCGTAACGTCGGCCGGCTGATCGCCGATGCCGAATGGCAGGCCGTGTGCCGCACGATGACGGAAGCTTATAAAAAGGGCGACTTCCGCGACGGCACGCTGGCCGCGCTGGACCAGCTGGCCGACCTGCTCCAGCGTCACTTCCCGGACGACGGCACGCGCCGCAACCAGCTGCCGGACGAAGCCGTCATTCTGTAAGCGGCGGTGCGCTACAATCCGCCTCTTTGCCCAGCGAGGAAGCGAACATGAGACTCACCAACAAGACCGCCATCGTCACCGGCGCCACGCAAGGCATCGGCCTGGCCTGCGCGCAGCGCCTCGTTGCCGAAGGCGCCCGCGTGATGCTGGCCGACGTCCGTCCCGAAGGCGCCCAGGCCGCCGCGGCGCTGGGCGAGCAGGCCCGCTTCTTCCGCGCCGACGTCAGCGTCAAGGCGGACGTGGATGCGCTGGTGGCCGCCACGCTGGCCGAATTCGGCCGCATCGACATCCTGATCAACAACGCCGGCGTGACGCATGCCGCCAGCTTCCTCGACCTGGAAGAGGACGACTTCGACCGCGTGCTGCGCATCAACCTGAAATCGATGTTCCTGTGCGGCCAGGCCGTGGCGCGCGAGATGGTGAAACAGGGTTCCGGCTGCGTGATCAACATGTCCAGCGTAAACGCCGAGCTGGCGATCCCGAACCAGGTGCCGTACGTGGTGTCGAAAGGCGGCGTCAACCAGCTGACGCGCGTGATGGCGCTGAACCTGGCGCCGCACGGCATCCGCGTCAACGGCATCGGCCCCGGCACGATCCTGACGGAACTGGCCAAGCAGGCCGTGCTGGGCAGCCCGGAAGCGCGCCACACGATCCTGTCGCGCACCCCGCTGGGCCGCTGCGGCGAGCCGGAAGAAGTGGCGTCGATCGCCGCCTTCCTCGCCAGCGACGACGCCAGCTACATGACGGGCCAGACGCTGTACGCCGACGGCGGCCGGATGGCGCTGAACTACACGGTCGCCGTCAAGGACTGAGATATAAAATAATCATATATCTAATATCGAAAAAGGAAATTGGACGCATATGTGGCGACGCAGCATACTGCACCTGTCTCCACTATTCTCCTCCAAGATAATAGTTTTGAAGCCCGCCCTGAGCGGGCTTTTTTTTCGCCTCAAGTTGGCTGGGGACTGTCCCCGCAGGGGCCTGTCCCCGGGGTTGCATTTTCGTCGCCCTACCCCAGCGCACGATTTTTCGCTATCGCCTCGCGGATGGCCGCCACTTCCTCCATAGGCAAGGGATGCTGAAATAAATCCCGGTATGCATGGAACCGACTTTCCTTGTCGCCCCCGAGCCCGAGATAGATCGGATGTGGCGTGAGCAGTCGATTCTCTCGAAGACCGGCATTCCCCCCATAACTCGACCAGGGATATCGATCGACACCACCAACCATCCGCGCGTCAACCGGATTCAGCTCAATGTACTGGTGACACGCCATGAAATAGGAGTCGGTCAATACCGGGGACGAATGAAACCGGCCTTGCCACCAAGGGCCGATACGTCCGAACCGCTTATTGAGCAGCTGGGCATGTTTTTGCGCGACTGCTTTCATCAGCTGCGGAATTCTCGCGACATCCTCGGCTGACAGCAGCAGATGCACGTGATTGGTCATCAACACGTAAGCGTGGATTGAGCAGCGACAGGTTTCCGCGTGGATGCGCAGCGACTCGAGGTAGTTGATGCAGTCGTATCGTTCGAAGAAGCATGCCTGGCGATCATGCCCGCGCTGGACGATGTGCAGTGGATAGCCCTGTAGCAGGATGCGGGCATGGCGTGGCATGACGATCCCCTTAAAAAACCAACTTTGTCATGCGACACGGTAGCGGCTTTGCGATACCTCAAACTGCCGAAGCGAATAGCGAACCCCGGGGACAGGCCCCTGCGGGGACAGTCCCCAGCCAACGCGGATATGAAAAAAGCCGCGCCCATTGCGGGGCGCGGCTCGTCTGAATGCCGGCGGAAGCCGGCGCTTCAGCGGATTACCAGAACGTGTACGTCGCGGTCAGGCGGAAGTACCGGCCCATGCCGTTGTGCAGCTGGCTGTTGTAGCCGATCAGGTTCGATGCCGTGCCGTACGACGGGTCGTACGGTGCTTTTTCGTCGAACAGGTTCTTGATGTTCATCGACAGCACCAGGTTCTTGAAGCCCGAGTACGTGTAGTTCATGTCGAACGTGGCCCATTCCTTGACCTTGCAGTCGTTCAGGTTCGGGTAGTAGTTGCTGAACTTCGGCAGGCCGCCCAGCGAGTAGGCGCCGGCCGGCTGGCCCGAGCCGTAGTAGCAGTACGGTGCTTCGTACGTCACGTCGTTGTCGGTGCGGCGCAGCAGCGACACGGAGCCCACGTAGTTGGCGATACCGGTCAGCGAGTGGTCGCCGCGGGTCCAGTTGACGGACAGCGAGCCGCGGTTGCGCGGGTTGTCGCCGGCGCTGATGGCCCAGTCGGAGATGCCGCCACGCGAACCGGCCGTGTTGGCTGCCACGTCGCCAGGCGCTTCGGCACGGCGGTACTCGTCCAGGTAGGACCAGTTCAGCGTGGTCGTCACGCGGCCCATGTCGCCCAGTGCCAGGCGGTGCGTCACTTCCAGGTCGACGCCGGAGACTTCCGTGCTGCCCTGGTTGACGTAGGCGCGGTTCACCTGCGTGATGGCGCCCGAGTTCGGGATCAGGTTGCCGTTGGCGTCACGCAGCCAGTTGTTCTGGTTGGTGTCGCGGATCACGCGGCCCGGGTACAGGTCCGGATGGTCGATGACGGTGCCGGCGCCCAGCAGTGCCGTTTCGTCGACCTTCTTGATGCGGTACCAGTCGATCAGGATGTCCAGGTTCTTGGTCGGCTGGATGATCGTGCCGAACGACAGGCTGCGCGAACGTTCCGGCTTCAGGTCCGGCGTGGCGGACGACATGCTGGAGATGCCGCGCGAGCAGTCGGCCTGGTCGGCGCCCGGCAGCGGATTGGTGCCGTCCGGGCAGCGCAGCGTGTCGGTCACGGTCTGGAACGACTGCACGCCGCCTGGCGACACCTGCGTCAGTGCCGGTGCGCGGAAGCCCTGCGCGTACGTGCCGCGGAAGGTCAGCCAGTCGCGCGCGGTCCACTTGAAGCCCGCTTTCGGCACGAATTTCTTCATCGTCGGGTACTTGTCGTAGCGGCCGGCGAAGTCCATTTCGAAGTTGTCGAGGAACGGCGTGCGCAGTTCGACGAACGCGGATTTCACCGTGCGCGAACCGTCGGCCGACGAGTTGGCCAGGCCGATGATGTCACCGCGCTGGGTGGCCATGTCCGGCGTCAGGCCGATCTGTTCCTGGCGGATCTCGCCGCCGAAGGCCAGGCCGATGTCGCCGCCCGGCAGCTTGCCGATCGTCGTCGATGCCTTGGCATCGATCTGCTTGACCTGGGCGAAGCCGGTGTCTTCCACGTCGCGGGTGGCGGTCGGGTCGGCGATGGTGTCGGCGATCGAGCGGTTTTCCGTCATGATGCGCTGCATCGTCGGCAGGTACAGCATGCCGTAGTTGCGCGAGGTACGCTCGGCGCGGTTCCACAGCACGGCCGATTCCCAGTCCCAGGTACCGACGCTGCCGCGCAGGCCGGCCAGCAGGCGGTACGACTCGTTGATGTTTTCCGACGCGTTGGTCGAGTTCTGCAGGCGGAAGCCGACTGCCGAACGGGCATCGGTGAACGGATTGTCCGGGTGGCCGACCGGCAGCACGACCTGGAACTGCGACGGCACGCCGCCGTTGGTGAACACGGTGGTCGGCGCGGTCGAACGGATCGCGCGCGGTGCGCCGATGAAGTAGCGCTCGGTGCGGCTGTAGGCCGCTTCGGCGAAGGCTTCCGTATCGTTGTTCAGCTTGAACGTGAAGCGCGACAGCAGATTGCCGTCCTTGCCCTTGCCCTGCACTTCGGCGTACTGGTTGGTGTCGAAGTTACAGAACGTGCGGCCGACCAGCGTGTCGGTGGCCGTCAGGTTGTGCGCGGTGCGGTCGCCGGTGATCTGCTGCGACGGGTCGCAATCGAGGCGGTTGATGACGTTGGCGCGGTCGGCATAGCTGTTGTAGAACGACAGGCTGCCCGGCGCTTTTTCCTTGTAGAAGAACGGCGACGACGACAGCGAGCTGGAGAACGGATTCAGGCGGCCCTGGATGTCCGCGTATTTGGCGTTCTCGACATCCTTCTGGTCCTTGATCGTGGTGCTCTGGCGCTTCGACACGTCGAATGCCACGAAGCCGCTCCAGCCCTTCTCTTCCAGGTCGCCGAAGCCCCACACGCCGTTGACGTTCTGGCGGGCGTATTCGTTGTCATCGTTGGCGCTGGCATTGGCCGACAGCTGCAGGCCCTTGAAATCGGTCTTCGTGATGAAGTTGATGACGCCGGCGATCGCGTCGGAACCGTACACGGCGGACGCGCCATCCTTGAAGATCTCGACGCGTTCGATCGCGGAGAGTGGAATCGAATTCAGGTCATAAACGGCCGACTTGCCCTGGTTCGGATCGGCGTAGGCGGAAGCCGTGATGCGGCGGCCGTTCAGCAGCACCAGCGTGGACGACGAGCCCAGGCCGCGCAGCGATGCGGTTGCCGCGCCGTTCGAGAAGCCGCCATCGACGCTGTCGACGGTCTTGCCGGCGCCGAAGGCCGGGATCGTGCTCAGCAGCTCGGCCACGGTGTTCGCACCGGATGCCTGGATCTGCTTGGCGCTGACGGTCTGCACCGGCGACGAGCCTTCCTTGTCGGCGCGCTTGATATTGGAACCGGTCACGAAGACCTTCTGGACCGGCTGTGCGGCTGCCGGCGCAGCGTCCTGAGGTGCTTCCTGTGCAGCAACCTGCGCGAATGCCAACTGGGTGCCGAACGCCATCGCCACTGCGATCACGCCCTGCTTCAACACTAATTTCTGGTTCAACTTTCTCTCCTGCGTGGTTCGTTGTCATAGCGCCGGCATCGGTCCGGCGGGGTTGCCATCAAACCATCCCGGGGAGGGAGAGTCAGTCAAGAACAAATGTTGTTGTAATCCTCCAACGAGCGATTAATTCATGGCTGTTTTACTAACTATTCAGATGATTGCATGGAAATAAGCTCACTCGTACAAACTTTATTTTGCAAACGCGCGCCGCGATCGGTGCCGATCGACGGACAAATGTTAAGTTATGTAAAAGTAAGTATGAATATGCAAGGATGGCGCCGCGAAATTTGCCCCGCCTGCGGTTTGTTCACTGTCATGGCGGCGTCACACAGTCCCCCTATACTCGACACATCTGCCGCACATGCAACCGATATGCGTGGCGGCAGACCAGGTGTGCCGGCAGCGGCACACCGCTCCGAATTGATCGTCTCTTGGCCCGAACAGGGTTTTCAGCCCGCTTTCACCAGCGGGCTTTTTTTTGCCGCGGACATGCTATCGTCTGCCTTCCCCGCCTTCGAGACACGCCGTGCTGAAACTGCTGAACACCCTGCTGCTGACACCGTCCCATGCCCGCCTGCGCTACTGGAGCGCGATGACGATCTTTGCGCTGATCGTCATCGTCGGCTCGATTCCCGGCGCCCGTGCCGATGCCGCCGAAGTCGCTTCCGGCATCGTGCTGCACTCCTGCGCCTACGCGGCGCTGACGTTCCTGGTATTCACGGGTGGCAGCGGCACGCCGGGCCAGCGGGCCACGAAGGCCGTGCTGACGATTGCCGCGATGGGGGCATTCGATGAATTCGTGCAGGGCTTCCTGCCGTACCGGCATGGCGCCGTGGGGGACTGGCTGGTCGACTGCAGCGCCGCGCTCGTGACGGCCAGCCTGCTGTGGGTGTTGTGGACGACGCGCAAGGTCCGCGCGTAGGGAATCGGCCGGGCCGGCCTACGGCTTCCCGCAATCGTTTTCAACGTCCGGACAGGGCAGACCGCCGCAATCGTCTTCGGCGCTCTTCCACTCGAACTGCAGCTTGCGCTGGCCGGAATGCACATCCATGCCGATCTTGCGCAGCAGCGCCCTGGTCTGGCGCCGCTGGCTGGCCCCCGCCATCGAACCGGCCGCCCGCTCCGAATCGAGCCGCATGTCCATCAACTGCTCCACTTTCGCCAGCCGGACGAGACCGAGCAGCGCCTCGCGGAAGACGTGCCGCAGGCGTGGTCCGCCCTGTTCGCCATAGGTGGCTTCGACGAGATCGGAGATCGCCGAGTCGGTGCGTCGCTTCAGCATATTTATCCTCGTAAATTTCTGACGAACAATTATTACGCTGGACTACAGCGTGCAGTTTGATATGCGTCAACCGATGGCCGCAGGCCGCGAACGGTACGCTGCTGTCGGGATCGAACCTGCATGGGCCACGGGGGCCTCGCTCGGGAGACGCGATATGAACTCGGCAACGAAATCCACAAGTAGATTCACAATGAGATCCGCACTGCATAGGGGGCTGGCGCAAGGTTTCGTCGTCTGCCTGGCGTTGGCGGGCTGCGCCGACATGGGCAGCGGGGGCATGTCGGAAAGTAGTGGAACTTCAGGCGCCAGCGGCGCGTCCGGCCAGTCGGGCGGTTCCGACAGCGGCTACCACGAGGGCAACGGCGGCCGCATCCAAAAGGACACGGAGAGCAAGGATACCAGCGGCATCAAGGGGCCCAGCGGCTCCGGCGGCATGGCTGCGGCCGACGCGCCGATGGCTGGCTGGCGCGGCGTGGTGCAATCGATCGAGCCGATGTCGCGGCAGGAGGCCGGCATCGGCGTCGGCGGCTCGGTGGGCGCCGCCGCGGCGGGCGGCATGGTGGCCGGCACGGGCGGCAGCTCGGACAAGGTCTACCGCGTCACGCTGCACACGGATGACGGCGGCAGCCGCAGCATGCTCGTGGAAACGCCGCCGGACTACCAGGTGGGCGACCGCGTCGGCTACAGCAACGGCACGATCCAGCGACAGTAGCTGAACGGCAGTAGCCGCGGCGGCCGGCGCCGGGGGCTTCAGTACATCTTTTCGACGTCGTAGCCGCGCCGGCGCAGCAGTTCCGGAATGCCGTCCTCGCCGATCAGGTGCAGCAGGCCGATGCCGACGAACGCCACCTGGTCGCTGCGCATGATCGCCTCGATATTGGCGGCCATCTGCGGATTGCGCTGGCCCAGCAGCTTGCGGTCCATGAAGGTGGCCGACACGCTGTCGCCCGTCGTCAGCTCGTGCGCCATCGCCGCGATGCGGGGCGCATCGGCGTTGCTCCACGCGTCGATGAGGCCAGCCGACTTCTGCAGCGCCTTGCCGTTCGCCAGCTCTTCCAGGTTTTCCAGCATGTATTTTTCCTGCTGGGCGTCGTCCAGCGTCGAGAACAGGCTGAGCTGATACTCGGCCGTTTCCAGTTCGCGCACGGGCTTTTTCTGCTTGGCAGCCGCCGTCAGCAAATAGCCTTCGACGCCATTGCTGCGGTGGTAGCCGTGCTTCTCGATCTCGGTGCCGACGAGGATGTTCGCCACCAGCCAGGGCCGGTAGCCTTCGACATTGCGCAGCGGCAGGCCGGCCTTGTCCAGCGCGACCTGCAGTTTCGCCAGCGCGGCGGGCGACAGGTGCCGCGTGATGGAATCGCCGGCCGGGTAGATGCCGTATTTCGTCAGTGCCTGCTGGAACGGTTCGTACACGCGGGTATCGAGCTCCAGCACCAGCGAGCTGGCATCAGCCAGCGCGCGGGTGACTTCCGGCTCGAGGGGATACATGCCCTGCTTGCCCACGTGGATCGTGCCGAACAGGTAGCTCGTCTTGCCGTCGTGGCGGACGCGGTACAGGGCGCCGCGGCGCGGCGGGGCCGGCTGCTGCAGCCGGACCGGATCGGCGGCCGCAATGGCAACCGCATTGGGGACGCTCATCTCCATACTATTGGCAGACCAGGAAATAAATAAGGCAACGATGACAGAAATAAAACGCAGCATGCAGAATCCCTGACCGGCCCATTTACACAGGCGGCACTTTTCAAATGAATACACCAGATGAACGATGAATGCCCGCGGGTCAGCCGGGCATGGCTGGCGGCCGCATGACGCCGCGACCCTATTGCTGATGGTAAAGGATTTTTTACTGCGGATGGAAGTATTTCAGCGAGAATTGCCGATAATATTCCGGCCGCCGCAACAAATCATTGTCAAATAATGAAGGGGCGGCCGGATTGAATATCAGATGATGACGATATTAACTTTTCATTTTTGCCACGCTGATGGCCGAATAACAATGGATGAGTAAATAATATTATTTGGCGAGTTCCACCAGCACGGCCGTGTACATCTCCAGGTTCAGCAGCAACTGCTTGGTGGTGATGTATTCATGCTCCGAGTGCCCCGTGTAGACGGCGCCCGGCATGCCGGGCCCGAAGCTGACGGCGTTCGGGAACAACCGCGAATTGGTGCCGCCGCCGACCGCCACCGGCTTCGCATCCCGGATGCCCGTGTAGTGCGAGAACACGTCCAGCAGCACCGGCACCTGCGGCGCATCCTCGCGCAGCCACGGCTCGCCCAGGTGCGCCGCCAGTGTCGCCTGCGGGGCGCGATCCTTCTTCCAGCCGTCGAACGCGGCGCGGAACTGGCCCTCCAGCTCGGCGCCCGTCTTGCCGCGCGGCCGGCGCAGGTTGATGTTCAGCTTCAGGCCCTGCTCCGTGTCCTTCAGCACCACGGGCGCCACCGTCATCGGCCCCATGAAGTCGTCGCGGTAGGCCACGTTGCCGAACTTTTCGCCGTACAGGCCGGTGCCCAGCAGGTCGTGGACGAACGTGGCCATCACGGCCGCATCCGTGCCCTGCCATGGCTGCACGGCCAGCGCGTCGGCCAGCATGGCGATCGCATTGACGCCATCCTCCGGTTTCGACGAGTGCGCCGACACCCCCTTCGCCTTGACCGTCAGCTGCTCGCCGGTGCGGGCGAACGTGTAGTGCATGCCCGTCTGCGCCGCGCCGCGGGCACGGATCTGCTCCTCCAGCGCCGGCGTGGCGCGTTCGATCACGGCCACGGCATCCTCGGGAATCTGGCTGTCGAAGAAGCCGCCCGTGAACGATTCCAGCACGGGCTCGCCGGCCGGCACGGCCTGCTGCGGCGGCACCGTGAGGCTGACCAGGCCCCAGCCCTTCTCCGCCGTCACCACGGGATATTCGGCATCGAGCGTGATGCTCACCTGCGGCGGCGTGTGCGTCTTCAGGTAGGCTTCCAGCGGGCCCCAGTCGGATTCTTCCGCCATGTACACATACAGCTCGATACGCTTCTGCAGCGGCACCTTGCGGTCCTTGATCGCCTTCATTGCATACAGCGCGGTGGCGATCGGGCCCTTGTCGTCCTCGGCACCGCGGGCCAGCAGCAGGCCCGGTTCGCTGGTGCGGTCCAGCTTGAACGGCGACTGCTGCCATTTCGTTGCATCGACCGGCTGCACATCGCCGTGCGTCACCACGCCGACGCGCTCCTTGCCCTTGCCGTAGCCGATGACGACCACGCAGCCGGCGTCGCTGAAATCGAAGCCGAGCCGCTTCGCTTCCGCCTTCAGGTAGCCCTTGAACGCGATGTTCTGCGCGTTGCGTTCGCACGGCACCCCGGGCACCACCACCGTATTGAAGCTGACCATCTTATCCAGGCTGTCGATCACCTGTTCGTGATAGGCGGCGCGCGCATGCTGCGCGGTGGCGACGGCAATCTGGCTTGGCGCGGCATGCGCAGTGGCTTCGAACAGCAGGAAGGACAGCAGGGCGGTGGTCTTCAGCATGGTGCTCCGATCGAGGTTGGCAAGTGCAAAACAATTGCTCAGTTTACATCCTTTCCCGCCACCCGTCTCCAGCTAAAATTTCCTGTAAAACAGGGACAGACCCTAATGCCGCTTAGTTAGCATCATCCAGAGCAAGAGATTGGTTGTAAACAGGACCAACAGTGTTAACTTT
>DKJA01000050.1:7328-7519 GCA_002454505.1 Oxalobacteraceae bacterium UBA6704 | reverse complement strand
GATCAGCACCGCCACGCTGGCCAGCGCGCCCCACCAGAACACGTTGTGGCGCCCGGCAGCCATCAGCGCTCCCGCATCCGCACGGCCGTTTCGGCCAGCCGCTTGCCCAGCGCGACGGCCAGGCGTTTTTCCTCGTCCGTGATGGGGCGCTTGCCGTCCAGGCCCGCCCAGTGGCTGGCGCCGTACGGCGT
>DKJA01000050.1:0-7144 GCA_002454505.1 Oxalobacteraceae bacterium UBA6704 | reverse complement strand
CGCCGTACGGCGTGCCGCCGCTGGATGTCGTCATCAGGTCGGGGTGCGTGTACGGCAGGCCGAGCACCATCAGGCCGTGATGCAGCAGCGGGATCATCATCGACAGCAGCGTGGATTCCTGGCCGCCGTGGAGGCTGCCGGTGGACGTGAACACGCAGGCTGGCTTGCCGGCCAGCGCGCCGGACAGCCACTGGCCCGACGTGCCGTCCCAGAAGTATTTCATGCTCGACGCCATGTTGCCGAAGCGGGTAGGGGAGCCGACGGCGATCGCCGCGCACTGCTGCAGGTCGGCCGCCTCCACATAGGGTGCACCATCGGCCGGCACTTCCGGCGCCGTTGCCTCGGTGACCGTGGACACGGGCGCCACGGTGCGCAGCCGGGCGTCGCAACCCGGCACGCTCTCGACGCCCTGGGCGATCAGTTCGGCCAGGCGGCGCGTGGAACCGTGCCGGGAATAGAACAAAACAAGGATAATCAGATTGGAGGCGTTCATCGTTGGTATTATAGAGCGCTTTACAGAATGGCCACAGGCCAGGCAGGGAAAGTGTCCTTCGACTCCATCGCGCAGAAATTCCAGTCGTTTTACCGCAGCATTTACCGTACCGCCGCCGGCAACTGCAGGCAGGCCGTGGCCGAACTGCGCGCGCTGTCGTGGGCCGAGATCCGCGACCTGACCCTGTTCGCGCGCGACCGGCTGCGCGAGGAAAGCCTGCCGCAGGTGGCCGGCGGCCTGACCTTCACCACCGTGTTCGCGCTGGTGCCGGTGCTGACGATCGCGCTGGCCGTGTTCACCACCTTCCCGATGTTCACCACGTTCCGCACCGCGCTGGAGGCGTATTTCATCAAGAGCGTGATGCCGAAGGCGATTTCGGAAACGATCCTGTCCTATCTGACGACGTTTGCATCGAGCGCCACGCGGTTGTCCGCCGTCGGCGCGGTGACGCTGCTGGTGACGTCGGCGGCGATGATGGGCATGATCGAGCGCGTGTTCAACCGCATCTGGCGCGTCAAGGCGGAGCGGCGCTGGGCACGGCGCATTCTCGTGTACTGGGGGCTGGTGACGCTCGGGCCGCTGCTGGTGGGCGTGTCGATCTCGCTGTCGGTCAACGTGTTTTCGGCCACCACGCAGCTGGTTGGCGGCGGCACCGGCGAGATGCTCTATACGCTGCTGTCGGTTGCCTTCACGTCGGCCGGCTTCACCTTCCTGTACATCGCCGTGCCGCACAAGCTGGTGGACTGGCGCGACGCGCTGTGCGGCGGCGTGCTGGCCGCCGTGGCGTTCGAGCTGGCCAAGCGGGGCTTCGCCATCTTCATCACGCAGTTCCCCACTTATTCCCGGATCTACGGCGCGCTGGCGGCGCTGCCGCTGTTCCTGCTGTGGATCTATGTGTCCTGGCTGATCACGCTGGTCGGCGCACTGCTGACGGCCGCGCTGCCGGTCATCAAATACGAGCGCTGGTGGCACGATCCCGTGCCGGGCGGCGCGTTCGTCGATGCGATGGCCGTCATCAAGGTGCTGCACGTGGCCTGCCGCTGCGGCGACTCGGCACTGGTCAGCGCGGCCGCGATCCGGGCCCGCACGCGGCTCGGCTACGACGAGCTGGAAACGCTGCTGGAGCGGATGCAGGACGAAGGCTGGGTGGGCCGCGTGCGCACCGAGCCGGTGCCGCGCGTGGAGCTGGGCAAACGGATCACGGACACGGGCGACAACTGGGTCTTGCTGGCCAATGCCGACAAGCTGACGCTGGCCGAGGTCTATCGGCTGTTCGTTTTCGGCGGCATGGCCGTCAATGCGGGCGCCGCGCACGAGACGGAAGATCCCCGCATCAGCGAGGCGAACCGCGAGGCGGCGCGGCTGGCCCGGCAGGTGGAAGACGCCGTCGAGGCAGGGCTGGGCCGCACGCTGGCCGACCATTTCGGGCCGCTGGACTGCCGCTGAGCTGATACGCGGACGCTGCGCATTTGCGCGCACTGATGGCGCGCAAAACTGGATTTTTCCGCGGGCATACGCTACATTGCCCGGGAAGGCTTAAACTAAAACAAACTTCATTCACAGCCGCGGCAGCGCGGCGGACAGGACGGCCATCATGAAAGTATCTGAAATCCTCCAGGTCAAAGGCAATATCCTCTACACGATCACGCCCGACCAGCCGATCGTGGACGCGGCCAACACGATGGCCGAGAAGGACATCGGCTCGCTGGTCGTCATGGAATTCGGCGACCTGGTGGGCATGCTGACCTTTCGCGAAGTGCTGAAGGCAGTGCACGCCAACGACGGCTCCGTCGGCGCCGGTACGGTGCGCAAGCACATGGACGATGCGCCGATCACCGTCACGCCGGATACGGAAGTCAACGAAGTGCGCCGCATCATGCTGGAAAAGCACGCGCGCTACCTGCCGGTGATGAATGCGAAAACCCTGCTGGGCGTGATCTCGTTCTACGACGTGGCGCGCGCCGTGCTGGAGGCGCAGAGCTTCGAGAACCGGATGCTGAAGGCCTATATCCGGGACTGGCCGGCCGAGCAGGAAGAGAATACGAACTGAGCTCGTAACAGGTTTAGACAAAAAAGCTGCCTCGGCAGCTTTTTTGTTGGCCGGGGACTGTCCCCTCATCTGCTGTTGATGGTTTTGTCAGCTTAAAAGCAACCGAGGGGACAGTCCCGTGCCGGGACGGTCCCCGGTCAGGCGAACCGCGGCGCCTCTTCGTTTAGCCAGCGCGCCAGGTCGCCCGCCGTCATCGGCCGGGCAAACAGGAAGCCCTGCGCCAGCGGGCAGCCCAGGTGGTACAGCACCTGCGCCTGGCGCTCGTCCTCGACGCCTTCGGCGACGATCGACAGCCCCAGGTTGCGGCCCAGCTGGATTACCATCTCGGCAATGCTGCTGCCGCGTGCCGATCCCGTGATCTCGGTCACGAAAGCCCGGTCGATCTTCAGCCGGTCGACGCGCAGCTGCTGCAGGTGGGACAGCGACGAGAAGCCCGTGCCGAAATCGTCGATCGCGATGTGCACGCCCGTCTTCTTCACTTCGCCCAGCATTTCGATCAGCGTGCCCGGTTCTTCCATCGCCATCGATTCGGTGATCTCCAGCTCCAGGTATTCCGGCGGCGCGCCCGTGTCGAGCAGCGCGCGGGACAGCATCTGCAGGAACTGCGGATGGCGGAACTGCACTTGCGACACGTTGACCGACATCGTGAACTGTTCGTGGCCGGCCGCGCGCAGCCGCACCAGTTCCGCGCAGGCGGTGCGCAGCACCCATTCGCCCAGCTCGATGATCAGGCCGGAGTATTCGGCGATGGGGATGAAGCGGTCCGGCGACACGAACTTGCCGTCCGCCGTCTGCCAGCGCAGCAGCGCCTCGGCACCGACGGGCCGGCGCGTGGCCAGGTCCATCTGCGGCTGGTACATGACGAACAGCTCGTTGTGGCTGAACGCATTGCGCAGCGCGTGCATCATGCGCACCCGCTCGCGGATCTCGACGCCCATGCTGCGCGTGAAGTAGAAGTGACCGGCGCGCTGCTGCGTCTTGGCGCGCTTGAGCGCGATGTCGGCATCCTTCAGCGCGTCGGTGCCGGAGCCATCGTGTTCCGACAGCCGCACGAGGCCCAGCGTGGCGGACACGCGCACGTCCTGGCCCTCGATGTCGAATGGCCGGCGGAACAGCGCGAGGATGCCGGCCGGCTGCACCTGCGCGGCGTGGCCCAGCACGCAGAAGATGTCGCCGCCGATGCGGGCCACCGTCAGGTGCCGCCCCAGGCTGTTCTGCAGCCGGTGGGCGACGGCGGCCAGCAGCATGTCGCCGAATTCGTGGCCCAGCGCGTCGTTGGTCTCGGCGAAGTGGTCCAGGTCGACGAGGCACAGCGTGGCTTCCTCGCGGCCCGCGCCGGCCAGCGTGGCATCGATGATCTCGATCAGGCGCGTGCGGTTGGGCAGTTTCGACAGCGTGTCGTAGAACGCCGCATCGTGCAGGTGCGACACCAGTTCCACGTTGTCGAGGCCCACGGCGACCGTCGACCCGAACACGTCCAGCAGCCGTTCTTCCAGTTCGGTGGGAGGGCGCGGCATGTCGACCAGCGCGGCGAACGTGCGGCAGGCCTTGCCCGTCAGGTACAGCGCCACGCCTTCGGCGTCGTAGACATTGCGCTGCTCGGCCAGCGCGCGGGCCATCAGTGGCGGCAGCGGCGGCAGGGCGGTGTCGTCGCCGCCGATGTCGGTGCCTTCCAGCGCCAGCCGGTCGCCGCCGGCGGCCACCACGTGCATCGACCCCCCTTCGTTCTGCACGCACAGCATGCCGCCCGCCGGCTGGCCCAGCAGCGCGCACGCCTGCGCCAGCGCGCCGGCGGCGAAATGACGCACGCCCTGCAGCGCCATCAGCTCCGTGCTGGCCTGGACGATGCGGTTCAGGCCCCGGCGGCTGTCGCTGATGCGGCGGATCTGTTCGTACGAGCGGATCGCCGCCGTCACGGTGGTGAACAGCTTGATGCGGGTGAGTTCGGACTTGGTCTTGTAGTCGTTGATGTCGAAGTCGCGGATCGCGTCGATCTCCGGCGCATAACCCGGCTGGCCGGTGCGCAGGATGATGCGCACATCCGCCAGCCGCAGCGTCTCGCGGATGTAGCGCACGAGGTGCAGGCCGGCATCGTCGTGCTCCATCACCACGTCCAGCAGGATCACGGCGATCTCGCTTTCACGCTGCAGCAGCTCGCGCGCCTCGGCGGCCGAGTAGGCGTGGACGAATTCCAGCGGACGGCCCTGCATGTCGAGGTTGCCGAGGGCGAACGTGGTGGTGGAGTGCACATCCTCGTCGTCGTCGATGATCATCACGCGCCAGACGTTGCGCGGCACGGCACGCGAACCGGGACCATCCGCCGGGACCGGGGATTCTTCCAGGAACACGAGATCGTCCTGATCAACCCTGTCGACGCCGAGGGGAGTGATCGATGGGGGCATGCGTCCTTCTCCAGAATGGGCTTGCTTGGCCCGGGGTCAGTATAACGGTTTGGACAGGAGGCCGGAAACCTAGCGTGATGCAACGATCCGATTATAAGCCGGGCGATAAATTTCTAATAAGAAAACCGTGTTTCTACTTTGTTTCGGTCGCACTTCTGTCGCCTCGGCGACGCAGATGGCCGGCGGGCTGGATCAGACGATGCTAAAGCTGTAAAATTGAAAGTTCCCCCTCAGTTCCGCAGGTTGAAATCATCATGTCCGGTAATTCCTTTGGCAAGCTGTTCACGGTAACGACATTCGGCGAATCCCACGGCCCGGCCATCGGCTGCGTCATCGACGGCTGCCCGCCCGGCCTGGCGCTGTCCGAAGCGGACATCCAGCCCGAGCTGGACCGCCGCAAACCCGGCACGTCGCGCCACGTGACGCAGCGGCAGGAGCCCGATGCGGTGCAGATCCTGTCCGGCGTGTACGAAGGCGTCACCACCGGCACGCCGATCGCACTGCTGATCCGCAACGAAGACCAGCGCAGCAAGGACTACGGCAATATCGTCGAGACCTTCCGCCCCGGCCATGCGGATTACACGTACTGGCACAAATACGGCGTGCGCGACCCGCGCGGCGGCGGCCGCTCGTCGGCGCGGCTGACGGCGCCCGTCGTCGGTGCGGCGGCGGTGGCGAAGAAATGGCTGCTGCAGCAGTACGGCACGCAGTTCTTCGGCTGCATGCGCCAGCTGGGCGACATCGACGTGCCGTTCCAGGGCTTCGAACACGTCGCCGCCAATCCCTTCTTCGCGGCGACGGCGGATGCGGACCTGATCGCCCGGATGGAAGACTACATGGATGCGCTGCGCAAGGACGGCGACTCGATCGGTGCCCGCATCGACGTGGTGGCGACCAACGTGCCGGTGGGCCTGGGCCAGCCGATCTACGACAAGCTCGATGCCGACATCGCCTACGCGATGATGGGCATCAACGCGGTAAAGGGCGTGGAGATCGGCGCCGGCTTCGCGTCCGTCGCGCAACGCGGCTCCGTGCACGGCGACGAGCTGACGCCGCAAGGCTTCGTCGGCAACCATGCCGGCGGCGTGCTGGGCGGCATCTCGACGGGGCAGGACATCACGGTATCGATCGCGATCAAGCCGACGTCGTCGATCCGCACGCCGCGCCGCTCGATCGACAAGGCCGGCAACCCGCAGATGGTGGAAACCTTCGGCCGCCACGACCCCTGCGTGGGCATCCGCGCCACGCCGATCGCCGAAGCGATGCTGGCCCTCGTGCTGATGGACCACGCGCTGATGCACCGCGCCCAGTGCGGCGACGTGCACGTGGCCACGCCGGATATCGCCCGGCAAAAATAATCGTCGAGAAAATAGGGGCGGCCGGGTCGCCGGGCCGCCCTGTTTTACAGGAAAAGTTGCCCGAAAAATGGGGTCTGTCCCCATTTTTCGGGCAATTTTTTTGCTGTCAGGCGGCGCGGTTGCCCATTGTTTCGAGCTGGTGCCGACGTTCGACGGCTTTCACCACCAGGGCGCGCATGTCGTTGAGGAGGGCGAACTCCGTTTGCGACAGCTGGACGGCCGGATACGTCTCGTCCCAGTCGCCATAGAGGAAGCCGGTCGGCTGGCCGTTGGAGGACAGCGGCAGGATCACGAAGCTGTGCGCTTCGGACAGCGTCGACTTCCACCACTGCGGCAGCTTGGCGGCAAATTTCGGGTCGCGGGCGTTTTCGATGAAGATCACGCGGTCGCTGCTCAGCGCGGCGTGGAACACGTTCGGCTCGTACGTATCCTCGAACCACATGTTCGGCAGGTGTTCCTTCAACGCGTCGCCGAAGCACATGCGGGCCGAATAGCGGTTCTCGCGGCGGTTGCGGACGAAGGCCACGGCGCGCGTGAAGTCCAGGCCTTTGTAAACTGTTTCCAGCGCGATCGACACCATCTGGCCGGGGCTGGCGTTGTCGACCATGTCGCGCATGTCCGCCAGGCCGCTCTGCAGCACCTTGTTGCCGGCGGCGCGCTGGCGGGTCTTGGCGAGCGCCTTGGCGCGCCGCTCGGCCGGTTTCGACAGCGGGGCGATGGTCAGGTCCTCCACCGCCGCTTCCTTGGCCTGTTCGATGGCGATGCGCACGCTGTCCATCTGCAGGCCCAGCATCGGCGCATAGGCTTCGGTGACGCGCTGCACTTCGGCGGCGCCCGCTTC
>DKJA01000022.1 GCA_002454505.1 Oxalobacteraceae bacterium UBA6704 | reverse complement strand
GGTCTGTCCCCATTTTTCAGGAAATAAAAAAAGCCGCACACGGCTTGCACCGGGTGCGGCAAAGGATCGCGCCGCAAGAAGCACGACGCATCAGGACTCCACAACGACGGGCCGAGCAAGCCCGTCAGATCTCCGTCAGGAGAGGGTAGGCAGGCCGGTCAGGTAGCCGACGGCGGCTCCGTAGCGGTCGCGGTAGTTGGCGCGGATCAGCGGGTCCAGTGCTGTCACCACTTTCTGGTGCAGGCCGCCGGTGATGTTGCCGCTGGTGTCGCGGGACACGTCCCAGTCGCCCGCGTGCTGGAAGTTGCTCATGATGTAGGCGAAGCCGTTGATGTCGTCCACGGCGTGCAGGCCCGTCGATTCGGCACCGGCCGGGTTCGACAGCACGCGGGTCAGCACCTTGGTATCGACGTTGTACGCCCACAGGAAGTTGTTCACGTGCGTGCTGGAATCCTCGCCGATGAACAGCGTACGCAGTTTTTCCGAGAACTTGATGTTGTCCGGGTTGGCGACCTTGTCGGCGTTGGCCTTGTTGCCCAGCGCGTCAGGCGTGGCCAGGTCTTCGCTGACGAGGGCCGGCACGGCGCCCATGTCCACCGGCACCCATTCGCTGTCGATGGCGGTGCCCGCCGTGTCCTTCTGCGCGCCCTTCATGTTCAGCGCGTACACGGCGCCGGCGCTCGGGCCCTTGATCGAGATGCCGCCCGAGCCATCCTTCATCTGCGAACCGATCGACGCGATTGCGGAGTAGGCGATCTTGTCCTTGGCGTTGACGGTGGTGCCTTCCATCTTCGTGAAGCCCAGCGAGCCGCCCTTCAGCGCCGCGTAGCGGTGGGTTTCCAGGAAGGCCGCCGCCTGCTCCATGCCCGGCTTGATCCTGATCCAGTTGCTCTTGCCCGAGAACGGGATCTTCGTGTACGTGGCGTCCGACGGATCGGCCGTTTTCACGTCCATGATGTCGGCCGCCTTGTACTTGTCGGCCAGCGCCTTGACTTCGGCGCTGGTGGCCTTGCCCAGGCGGATCCACGTCAGGTCGGCCGAACCGCCGTTATCGGTGGTCTTCTGCGCCCATTTCGCCACGTACAGCGTGCCGGACGACAGGTCCTTCGCCTTGTCGGCCACGAACATGAACAGGCCGCCGTTGGTGGCGTCGTCGCCCATCAGCACGGTGCGCTCGTCCGGCATCACCTGCACCAGCTCGTGCGAGATGCGGCCCAGGCAGTAGTGCTTCTTGATCGTGCCCGTGCCGTCCGGATTCACGGTCACTTCCGGCAGGTGGCCGTAGTGGTAAGGGTTGGCTTTCGTTGCGTCGCCGTACAGGTTCTTCGAGTAGCCCTGGAACTGGGTGTCCTTGTCGATCACGGTCGCGTCCGGTTCGTACTCTTCGCTGGACAGGTGCGTGTTCCATGGCGAACGGCTGGCGCCGCACGTGATCCACAGGCCGTTGGCCGGGCTCGTGTCGACGTTGTGGTATTTCACCAGCGTCAGCGCGCCGGTGGTCTTGTCCTGGTCCAGCGTCAGGATCGCGATCGGCGACGGCAGCATGCCGTACATCGAATCGCCCTTGACGTTGCGGGTGGTGTATTCGAACTGCACGACGGCGAACACGGCATTGCCCTTCAGGCCCGTGACGGTCGGGTTGTCCAGCTTCAGCAGCGAGCTGCCGTCCGGGCAGTCGGAGAAGAACTGGCGCTGGTTCGCATCCGTCGTGTCCAGGATCGGCTTGTTGTTGATGTCGTAGTAGCCGCCGGACAGGATCGTGCCGCCGCTGCCGTTCGGCACCATCGCGCCGGTGACGAAGAACGTCTCGTACTTCAGCGCGAAGTTCTGCTTGGTGCCATTGCTGTAGGTGGCGGCCATCGACGAGCCCACGGTCGTCGTCGCCATCTTCGCCGCATCGGTCAGCGATGGCGCGGCCATCGCGGCAAACGTCACGGACGACAGCGTCACCGGCGTCGGATTGACGGGCGTGGTGACGGGCGGCTCGTCGTCGTGATCGCTGCCGCCGCAGGCGGTCAGGAAGGCGGCGGCAGCGGCGCTGCTGCCCAGCGGCAGCAGAGGGGTACCCGACAGGAACTTCAACAGGCGGCGGCGGGAAGGATCGGTGTACTCGGACATGTGGGACATCCTGGTTGGTGAAAGATGCCGGAATGTTAGTTAAACCTTGTTACAACATCGTGACAGTGGAAACTTCCCGCCAGGAGGCGCAGGAGTATAGTCATGTGGACCATCACGAAAGGAACGATCATGAAAAAACTGATCTCGCTGGGCGCTGCGCTGCTGACGGCGGCGGCGTTGAGCGGCGTCGCTTCCGCCCAGGCGCTGTCCGGTGCGGACAAGGCGCAGGCGAAACCGGAGGCTGCCGACGGCCCGGTAGCCGTTGTCTATGTGAAGCCGGACGAATTCATCGACATGCCCCGCTCGCCGCAGGACCGCGACCAGATCCTGAAGGACATCAGCGCGCACTTCCGCAAGCTGGGCAAGGAGCTGCCGGCCGGCCAGCAGCTGAAAGTGACGGTGACGGATCTGGACCTGGCCGGCCGGCTGGAGCCGCGGCGCTGGGCGGTCGACGATATCCGCATCATGCGGGGCGGCGCGGACTGGCCGCACATGACGCTGGACTATGTGCTGGAGCAGGACGGGCAGGTGGTGCGCAGCGGCAGCGACAAGCTGTCGAACATGATGTACCAGCAACGCCTCAACCGGTATTTCGCCAGCGATGCGCTGCGCTATGAAAAGCAGATGATCGACGACTGGTTCCAGAAGTCGATCACGGGGGCGCAGGTGAGCCAGCGGTGAGCCGGCGACGCCGGCGCCGTCAATCCAGCCAGTTCACGCGCGGGAACTTGGCACGGAAATCGTCCGGCATCGGCACGACCTGCTTGAGGCGGTAGTTGAAGAACACAAAGCCGTATTTCGCCATCGCCACCAGCGTCTTGTCGCTGGGGCGCGTGATGCGGAACACGATGTCGCCGCCGTACTTGTTGAAGTCCATCACGCCCACTTCGAACACCAGCTGGTCGCGGGCATGGGCTTCGGCGCGGTAGGTCGTGGCCAGGTCGGTGACGATGATGCCGGTAGTGCCGTCGCCTTCCGTTTCGCGCACGCCGTATTCGTACAGGAAGCGTGCCCGCGCTTCGGAAATCATCGAGATCATCGAGTCGTTGCCGAGGTGGTTGCCGGCATTGATGTCGGTGACGCGCACCGACAGCTGCGTGGAGTAGACGAAACACTCGTCCGAGAATTCAAGCTTGAGTCTGGCCATGGCAAGCAGCGGTGCCCCCGCAGGGCACGTGGGTGAAAATCTTATTGTAGCGCCACCGCCCGCTATGGCGCCCGCACGATCCGGTAGACGCTGCCGCCCTGCGCCAGCAGATAAAGTTCACCCTGTGCATCCTGCCCGAACGACACCACGTTGCCGATGCCGGCGATGCCCCAGTCCTTCTGTTCGGACACCACGCCGCCCGCATACAGGAAGCTCTTCAGGAAACCCCGGCAGTAGTCCGAGTACAGGTAACGCCCCGCCAGTTCGGGCAGCGCCGTGCCCCGATAGACGAAGCCGCCGGTGATCGAGCAGCCGTTGGCATTGCCAGCGCCGTGCTCGTATTCGAAGCGGGGCAGCACGTAGGACTGCGGCACGCAGCCCGCCTGGTAGCAGGCGCTGCCTTCCATCGCATTCCAGCCGTAGTTCGCCGCCGCCTGCGTGGCGGGCACCACGTTCACTTCCTCGCGGGCATCCTGGCCCACGTCCGCCACGTACAGCTGGCCGGTAATGTTGTCGAACGCGAAGCGCCACGGGTTGCGCAGGCCCAGCGCCCAGATCTCGCCCCGCCTGCCGGCCTGGCCCACGTACGGATTGCCTGCGGGGATCAGCGACGTGGTGCTGTCCACATCCAGCCGCAGCAGCTTGCCCAGCAGCGTGGATGTGTTCTGCGCATTTCCCTGCTGATCGCCGGCGCCGCCGCCATCGCCCGTGCCGGCATACAGGTAGCCGTCCGGGCCGAACGCAAGCATGCCGCCGAAATGGTTGGTGTAGGTGGGGTGCGGAATGGTCAGCAGCCGCGTGACCGATTGCGGATCCGCCACGTTCGGATCGGCCGACACGACGGCGCGGTCGATGGCGATATTGTTGAGTTTATCCGTGTAGTAGAGGAAGAACGTGCCGTTCTGCGCGTAACGCGGGTGAAAGGCGATCGACAGCAGGCCGCCTTCGCCGGCCGTACCGGCCAGGCTCGTGATGTCGAGAAAGGGCCTGCTCAGCAGCAGGCCGCCATCGACGATGCGCACGCGGCCCGGGCGTTCGACGATGAACTGGCGCGTATCGCCTGGCGGGGCGGTCAGCAGCAATGGCTGGTCGAGGTTGGCGGCGACTTCGCGCAGCGTGATGGCGGCGGGAGGCGTTGGTGGAGCGGGGGGAAGCGGCGGGTTGGTGGGGGCGTTGCCGCCGCCTCCGCCGCAGGCTGTTGCCAGCACGCTCAGCGTGCTGGTGATGCAGGTCCACATCAGCTTGCTCATGCCTGCCCCCGCGTTTCAGGACGATTATGAAGCGAAAAGCAACCCCGGGGACAGTCCCTTGCAGGGACAGTCCCCAACTTACAGGTTCTCTGCCAGGAACAGCAGCGTATTGCCATGCGCCTCGGCGGACGAGCGCTGGTGGTAGCTGTCGCGGTGCGAGCAGTTGAAGCCGTGCTCGGCGTCCGGATAGACGTGGATTTCCACGTTGTCGCGGTCGCCGAAGCGTTCCGCGATGCTCTTCACGGCCTCGGCCGGGATGTGGCTGTCCTTGCCGCCGAAATGCATCAGCAGCGGCTGCTTGACGGCATCGGCTTTGTCGAGCTCGTTCTGGATGCCGCCGCCGTAATAGGCCACCGCCGCTTCGACATTGCCTTGCGCGGCGGTCAAGTACGACAGCAGGCCGCCGAAGCAGTAGCCGATCGATGCCACTTTCGGGCCCACGCCATCGAGGCCGCGCAGCACCTTGATGGTGGCCGCCACGTCGGCCACGGCCTTGTTCGTGTCGGTCGCCTGTTTCAGTGCCACGGCCTTGTTCCAGTTCGGCTCGTCGTAACCCAGTTCGATGTGGGCGCCCTCGCGCCAGAACAGGTCCGGTGCCAGCACGACATAGCCGTCGGCCGCGTACTGCTCGGCAACGCTGCGGATGTGGGCGTTGACGCCGAAGATTTCCTGGATCAGCACGATGCCGGGGCCCTTGCCGCCACGCGGCAGCGCCAGGTAAGCCTGAAAGGTTCCTTCATCGGTGGTGACGTCGATCCATTGGGTGTTGCTGTCCAAAGTGTTCTCCTTATGAGGTCGGTCGGGCCGGCGGTACGGCAGCGGGCCGGTACGGCCGGCCTTTCAGTATACGCCGCGCCGCGCCGACGCGTCGCCCTTTGCCACCATTTGTGCGGCTTGAACCATGCTACCCTGAGGACTCGGCCAACCTGGCTGGATTACCAATAGGCATGTTCCGATGGAACACCTGTCCGCACCGCGCACTGAACGCTGGCGCCGCCTGCCCGTCGCGGCAGGCATGGTGCTGTTGTGCGGCGCGGCGCTGACCGGCGCGCTGTTCGCCGGCATCAGCCGCCTCGAGCAGGACCGGCTCGCGCTCACGTTTACGCAGCGCGCCCACATCCGCGTGGCCGCCCTTGCCGAGGGCATCGACAACGTGATCGACGGCCTGCGCGGCGTGAACCAGCTGTTTGCCAGCGAGCCCGTGGTCACGCGCGACGAGTTCCGCCGCTTTGTCGCGCCGCTGGCTGGCCGCTATCCCTTCGTGGCCGGCGTCAGCTACCTGCGTTTCATCGACGATGAAGAACGGCCTGCGCTGGAAGCCTCGCTGCGCCAGGTGGTGCCGGATGCGCAGGTCACGCAGCTGGAAAACGGCCGCGTCGTGCCGGCCGGGCGGCGCCCCCGTTACCGCGTCATCGAATACATCGAACCGTATTTGGGCAACGAAGCGGCGCTGGGGCTCGATACGCTGTATTCCACGCAGGACGAGACCAGCCGCCAGCGGGCCTACGACACCGGCAAGCCCGCCGTCGGCCGGCTGGTGACGCTGGCGCAGCGGCCGCCGCCGAACGTCGGCGTGGTGCTGTCGATGCCCGTCTACCGCTTCGGCGCGCAGCTCGATGGCGTGGCGGCGCGCCGGGCCGCGCTGGCGGGCGAAACGTCGATCGCGCTGCTGCCGGGCGACATGGTGGGGCAGATCTTTCTGTCTGCCGGCCTGCATGGTGCGCATGCGCACGCACGGCGCGCGGAGGGGATTGGCCTGCGCATCTATGCCGGCGAGCCCGTGCAGCCAAACCTGGTGTATTACGCGCCGCCGCCGGCATCCGACCAGGCCGCCGTGCTGGCACCGCTGTCGTGGCTGTACGCACCGCCGCCCCCGCCGCTGGACGTGCCGCTGCCCGTCGGCGACCGCACGTGGCATGCGGTGGCCAGCACGGACGAGCGCGTGCTGCTGGCCGATCACATGGCTTCGCTGTCGATGCTGGTGCTGGGCATCGTCACCACCTTGCTGGGTACGGCATGGGCGCACACGGTGGCCACGCGCAACCGCACCGTCCGGCGCCTCGTCCACGAACGCACCGCGCAGCTGGCCGAGGCGAACCGTTCGCTGCTGCTGCGCGAGCGGGCCATCGAATCGAGCACAAACGCGATCATCATCGTCGCAGCGCGCGACGATCATCCGCTGGTCTACGTGAACCCGGCCTTCGAGCGCAGCACCGGCTATGCGCGCAACGAAGTATTGGGCAAGAGCCCGCGGCTGCTGTACCGCGACGATGTTGACCAGCCGGGCGCCGAAGCGATCCGCGCCGCCGTGCGCGAACAGCGCGACGGCCACGCCGTGGTGCGCAACTACCGCAAGGACGGCACGCTGTTCTGGGCAGAGACCTACGTGTCGCCGGTGCGCGACGAAGGCGGTGCCGTCACGCACTTCGTGGCGATCCAGTACGATATCACGGCAATGAAGGCGTACGAGACGGAGCTCCACCACCAGTCCACGCACGATGCGCTGACCGGCATGCCGAACCGTGCGCTGCTGCATGAGCGCCTGCACCAGGCGATCGCCCATTGCGCCGGCAAGGGCCACGGGCTGTGGGTGGTGTCGATCGACCTGGACCGCTTCAAGTTCATCAACAGCCGCGTCGGTTACCGGGGCGGCGACCGGCTGCTGCAGATCGTGGCCGAGCGGCTGCAGTCGGCGCTCGGTCCGGCCGATACGCTGGCCCGCCTGGGCGGCGACGAATTTGCGCTGATGCTGATGCCGGAACAGGGCGAGCTGCATCCCCATCCCGAACAGGTGCAGCGCGTGCTGGGTGCGCTGGCCGCGCCGCTGCAGCTGGACGACAAGGAACAGTTCATCTCCGGCAGTGCCGGCGTGGCCACCTGCCCGGACGACGGCCACGATCCCACCGTGCTGCTGGAGCGGGCCGACATCGCCATGTTCCGCGCCAAGGAAATGGGTGGCAACAACTACCAGTTCTACACGCGGGCGATGCGCGAGCGGCTGGGCGAACGGGTGCAGATGGAAACAGCCATGCGCCGCGCGCTGGAGCGGCGCGAGTTCGTGCTGTATTACCAGCCGCAGGTGGATATCGGCACTGGCCGCATCGTCGCGATGGAAGCGCTGATCCGCTGGCAGCATCCGGAGATGGGCATGGTGGCGCCAGGCCGCTTCATTCCGCTGGCCGAGGAAACCGGCATGATCCTCCAGCTGGGCGCGTGGGTGCTGGAAAGCGCGTGCGCGCAGCTGGTGGCGTGGCAGAAGGAAGGGCGCGGGCACCTGCGCGTGGCCGTCAACGTGTCGGCCCGGCAGATGAGCGAGCCGGATTTCGTGCAGGAGGTGGCGCGCGTGCTGGCGGAAAGCGGGCTGCATCCCGCCTGCCTGGAACTGGAGCTGACGGAAAGCGCCGTGATGAACGACGTGGAACATGCGATCGCCGTGATGCACGACCTGAAGCGGCTGGGCGTCAAGCTGGCCATCGACGATTTCGGCACGGGTTATTCGAGCCTGGCGCACCTGAAGCGCTTCGCCGTCGACGTGCTGAAGATCGACCAGGCCTTCGTGCGCGACCTGACGGTGGACCCGGACGACGCGGCCATCGTGCAGACCATCATCGCTCTGGCCGCGAACCTGAACCTGCAGGTGATCTCCGAAGGCGTGGAGACGGCGGACCAGCTGGACTTCCTGCGCGAGCACGGCTGCTCGCAGATGCAGGGCTATTACTTCAGCCGGCCCGTGCCCGCCACCGCCATGCGCGCCGTGCTCGACGAGAACGAGGCGCAGCTGGCGACGGCGGGGTGAGGCGGGGATGTTCTCGCGGCTGGGGACTGTCCCGCTTTACGCGGGCCTGTCCCCGGGGGTGGTTTTGACGTTATGGGAGCGCAGCAAGAATCAAGGGCAACCC
>DKJA01000117.1:37881-77181 GCA_002454505.1 Oxalobacteraceae bacterium UBA6704 | reverse complement strand
GTCTGTAAAACAGGGTCTGTGCCTGATTTTGCTGATTTTAAAGTTGGCGGGCAGGGGCCTATGTCGGAAGGCAGGGAAACTGAAAATTGCGCGGGCACATGGCCGGGTCGGATAAGATGTGTCTTTTAACCACCCGCTCCGGGGAATGGCGCCGCGCATGATGCAGCACGCATGCGGCAGGTCGCCGGCAACCTGGAGTGCGTCTTATGTATAACCTTCTGCTTGTCCTGCTGGCCTTTCTCCTCGTTGCACTGAACGGATTTTTCGTGGCTGCCGAATTCGGCATCGTCACGCTGCGCCGCACCCGCGTGCGCGCCATCGCGAAAACCAAGGGCTGGCAGGGCCGTATCCTCGAAAAAGTGCATGGCGAGCTGGATGCCTACCTGTCCGCCTGCCAGCTGGGCATCACGCTCGCGTCGCTGGGCCTGGGCTGGATCGGCGAACCTGCCTTCGCATCGCTGCTTGAACCGATCCTGACCGCTGTCGGCGTCACGTCGCCCGAGGTGGTGCACGGCATCTCGTTCATCTTTGCCTTCGTGACGATCTCGTTCCTGCACATCGTCGTCGGCGAGCTGGCACCGAAATCGCTGGCGATCCGGCTGCCGGAAGTGGTCGGCCTGTGGAGCGCCGTGCCGCTGTGGGTGTTCTACTGGATGATGTACCCGGCCATCTGGCTGCTGAACAAGAGCGCCAACATGGTGCTGCGCCTGGCCGGCCTGCATGGCGCCGGCGGCCACGATTCGCATTATTCGACGGACGAACTGAAACTGATCCTGCGCACCAGCCAGCCGGGCGAACATTTCAACAAGGACGAGCGCAACATCCTGGCCAATTCGCTGGACTTCTCGCAGCTGCGCGTGTCCGACCTGATGCGCCCGATTAACGAGGTGATCGGCCTGCACGCCGGCCGCAGCCTCGAAGACAATCTGCAGACGGTCGTCCGCAACCGCTTCTCCCGCTATCCGTTCTTCGACGACACCGGCGATTCCGTGCTCGGCGTGGTGCACCTGAAGGACCTGTTCTTTGCCGAGCAGTCGGGCAAGCCGATCACATCGTTCACGCCGTTCCTGCGCCCGGTCGAGACGATCTCCGCGCGCACGCTGGCGATCGACCTGTTCCGCCGCTTCCGCGAAGGCGCACCGCACTTCGCGCTGATCGGCGAGAAGGGCAAGCGCCCGGTGGGCTTCCTCACGCTGGACAATCTGCTCGGCGCCATGGTCGGCGAGATCCATGACGAATTCCGCCTCAACGAAAACGACTGGCTGAAATCGGACGACGGTTCGATGATCGGCAAGGCCAGCCTGCCGATCTTCTCGCTGGAGCGCGCGCTGGGCATCGACATCGAGAACGAAGAACTGGGCCTGGACGAAGTGGAGTCCGTCGGCGGCCTGATCATGCTGAAGCTGGGCGACATCCCGAAACAGGGCCAGCGCGTGAGCTTCAATGCGTTCGACGTCGTCGTGCGCAAGATGAACGGACCGCGCATCCTGCTGGTCAAGGTGATTCCCCGCGTGGGCCGGACGGCCGAGGACGAGCAGGACTGATATCTTCTTTATAATCGGGTGTTTTCACTCTCGTGGAGCACCCGATGCCGCACCCGTCATCCCGCCTGCTGGCCGCCCTGCTGTTCTGCGCCGCCAGCGCCCAAGCCGCTCCCCAGTACATCGAAGTGGGCACCCCGCTGCCCCGCTTCAACCTGCTGAAGGAAGGCAGCCACCGCTACCTGCGCTACCTCCGTTCGGCCGACAGCAATACGGCGATCGACATCTGGCAGCGCGACATCCACTTCGACGGCAAGCGCATGCAGATCCGCCAGCGCTGGGACGCGGTGGGCAAGACGCCGTCCGTGAAGTGGCTCGAGTCGACGTTCGAGACGGGTACCTTCCGCCCCTACACGCACATCCGCATCACCGAGAAGGACGGCAAGAAGACCATCGAGGGCTTCGCGTTCGCGCCGGATAAAATCACCGGCATGCCGGAGCTGGCGGACAACACGCAGAAGGCGCTGTCCGTCGCCTCGCCGGAAGCGGCGTTCAATTTCGAGACCGACATTGAGTTCCTCCAGGCGTTGCCGCTGGCCGAAGGCTACGAAGCGCAGATGGTGTTCTATCACGCCGGCAGCCCCGCCGGGCCGGCGCGCTACACGTTCAAGGTCGCCGGCAGCGAAGCCATCGCCGGCCCGGCCGGCCCGGTCGATTGCTGGGTCGTGACGACGGACTACAACACGCCCGGCTCCATATCCAAATCGTGGTTCGCGAAGAATACGCAGTTGATGGTGCGGCAGGAGGGCAAGCTGCCGGATGGGCGGATGCTGGTGAAGACGCTGATCGATTGAAATAGTTGCCCGAAAAATGGGGTCCGTCCCCATTTTTCAAGCAACTATCCCTCACGGCGCCGCTTCGCCCTGCTCTTTGCCCGGCCGGTGCGGCACCACGGGATTCACATTGGTCCAGTTGCGCAGCAGGCCCAGCGCGACGGCCAGCAGCGTCGGGCCGATGAACAGGCCGACAAAGCCGAACGCGATCACGCCGCCCATCACGCCCAGCAGCACGAGCAGGAACGGCAGGCTGGAGCCGCGGCTGATCAGCATCGGCTTGACCACGTTGTCGACGCCGCTGATCAGGAACACGCCCCAGATGGCCATGAAGATCGCCCACCCCGTCTCGCCCTGGTTGAACAGCCAGATCGTCGCGCCGCCCCAGATCAGCGGCGGGCCGACGGGGATCAGCGAGAACAGGAAGGTGGCCACCGCCAACAGCGCCACGGCGGGCACGCCGGCGATCAGGAAGCCGATGGCGGCGACGGCAGCCTGCGCCAGCGCGGTGCCCAGCAGGCCGTACATCACGCCGCGCACGGTGCGGCTGACGGTGTCGGCCACCTCCACCGCGTGCTCGCCCATGATCTTGTCCATGCCGGTCGACAGCGCCTTCAGCAGCGTCAGGCCGTCGCGGTACAGGAAGAAACTGACGAAGGCGGCCAGGCTCACCTGTGCCACGCCACTGCCCAATATCAGGCCGCCGCCCAGCAGGAAGTGGCGGGCCGGCTCCATGAAGCGCTTGGCCGCTTCCACCAGCTGCTCGCGGCTGCCGATCAGGCCTTCGAGGTAGTTGTACGCGCTGTCGCCGACAACGGGGAAATCGCGCAACCACTGGGGCGGCGCCATCGTGCCGGCATCGAGCGCGTCGCGCATGCCGCGGTAGACGTGGCCGGCATTGTCCGCCACGTTCCACGTGACGAGGGCCAGCGGCAGGATGATGACGAGGATCAGCGACACCGTCATCACGGTGGCCGCCAGCGTGCGGTGCTCCTTCATCTTCGCCAGCAGCCGCAGGTACAGCGGCCAGCTGGAAATCGTGATGGCGCAGGCGAACAGGATCGCCGGCAGGAACGGCCGCAGCACCCACAGGCAGCCGACGACGAGGAAGACGATGGCCGCCAGGCGGGTATAAGGTTGGAAGCGCTTTTCCATGCAGGTCGATGTCGGTCTATGGAAACCAGCTCGGCGTATTACAGCTCAGTCCGTGTCCAACCTTGGGGTCAACCCCGAAACTGGACACGAGCTCATGCATTGTGTTGACTGTCGAGCCTGTGTCCAAAAAGAGGGTTGACCCCATGGTGGACACGAACTCGGCAGCAGGCTCAGGACAACAGCAGCTTCAGATCATGCGCGATCGGCGCGGTGCCCTGGTTATGGCGCAGGAACAGCCGCACCTTGCCCTGCTTGTCGAACACGTAGCTGCCGGCCGTGTGGTCGATCGTGTACGAGTCCGGCGTCTGGCCCGGCACCTTCTGGTAGAACACCTTGAATTCCTTGGCCGTCTGGGCGATTTCGGCGGGCGTGCCGTACAGGCCGACGAAGCGCTTGTCGAATGCGGGCGCGTACTGCCTCAGCAGCTCGGGGGTGTCGCGTTCCGGGTCCAGCGTGACGAACAGCACCTGCACGTCGTCCGCCTGCGGGCCCAGCTCCTTCATCACGCCGGCCATTTCCGCCATCGTTGTCGGGCACACGTCCGGGCATTGCGTGAAGCCGAAGAACATGACGACGACCTTGCCCTTGTACGACTCCAGCGTGACGGGCTTGCCATTGTGATCCTTCAGCGAGAAGCCCTTCGCGTAATCGAGGCCGGTGATGTCCGTGTTGGTGAAGGCCGGGCGCTTCTCGCCACAGGCCACCAGGACAAACAGCATGCAGATTACAGCGAAGAGTCGTTTCATGTCAGATCCGGATGTAATGATCCAGCAGCAGCGCGCCGAACAGCAGCGCCAGGTACAGGATCGAGAAGGCAAACGCCTTGCGGGCCAGCAGGTCGGAGTAGTTGCGCCAGATGCGCCAGCCGAACCACAAGAATACCGCATCGAGCACGACGGCGCTGACCAGGTAGATCATGCCGCTCATGCGCACGGCGAACGGCAGCAGCGTGGTGGCGGCCAGCGCGATCGAGTACAGGAACACGTGGAACTGCGTGAAAGGCATGCCATGCGTGACAGGCAGCATCGGCAGGCCGGACTTTGCGTAGTCGTCGCGGCGGTACAGGGCCAGCGCCCAGAAGTGCGGCGGCGTCCACAGGAAGATGATCAGCACCAGCAGCCAGGCCTGCATCGGCACGTCGTTGGCGACGGCGGCCCAGCCCAGCGCCGGCGGCATCGCGCCGGACAGCCCGCCGATGACGATGTTCTGCGGCGTGGCCGGCTTCAGTATCATCGTGTAGATGACGGCATAGCCGACGAAGGTGACGAAGGTCAGCCACATCGTCAGCGGATTGACCAGCGCGTACAGCACCCACATGCCGGCACCGCCGATGATGGTGGAAAAGACCATCGTCTGCATCGGCGTGATCTCGCCCTTGGCGGACGGACGGCGCGCCGTGCGTGCCATGCGGGCATCGATCTCCCGTTCGGCCAGGCAGTTGACGGCAAAGGCGGCGCCGGCCAGCAGCCAGATGCCGACCGTGCCGGCGACGACCACCTGCCAGTCCGGCAGTTCGTCGGTGGCCAGGAACATGCCGATCACCGCGCAGAACACCGCGAGCTGCGTCACGCGCGGCTTCGTCAGCGCCCAGTACTGGGCGGCACGGCTGGTGTAGGTAGGGGTTGCGGTGCGGGTGGTCATGGGGACGGGGTCAGAAACTTAGCCCGGTAGTTTACCATGGTCAGGCACAGCACGAGGGCGGCGGCCCCGGCGTTATGCAGCACCGCGATGGTCAGCGGATAGTTCAGGTAGATGGTCGCGATACCCGTCGTCGCCTGCAATATGAGCACGATGACAATGGCCCGTACCGGCTTGCGCAATGCCGGCACCTGCCAGGCCTTCCAACACGTGTAGCCCAGGACGAGGATGACGACGAAGGCGAAATTGCGGTGCACCCAGTGCACGGCCGTCAGCGCGGAAAACGGCAGGTAGTGGCCGGCGGCCGTCTTGCCCAGCTCGCGCCACAGGTGGAAGCCATGTTCGAAATCCATCTCCGGCACCAGCTGGCCGCCGCACAGCGGGAACTCCATGCACGCCAGCGCCGCATAATTGGTGCTGACCCAGCCGCCGAGGAACAGCTGCACCAGCAGCACCGCGCCGGACAACGCCGCCAGCACGCGGATGCGCTTCAGCACGGGCGCCGCGACACCGGCCGAACCGAACGGCTTCAGCGCGTGATCCTGCCGGCCGCCGAACCAGGCCAGCAGCGCCAGCAGCCCCATGCCCAGCAACAGGTGGCCGGTGACGATCACCGGCTGCAGCTTCAGCGTAACGGTCCACGCGCCGAATGCGCCCTGCAGGCAGATGAAGAAGAACAGCAGTGTCGGATAGCCGGGCCGGTAGCCGGGCTGCCGGTCGCGGCGCCAGCGGTACCACGCAACCAGCATCATCGCCACGATCAGCACGCCGATGCCCATCGCCAGGTAGCGGTGGGTCATCTCGACCCACGCCTTGAACATCGTCACGGGGCCGGTCGGCTGCAGCGCTTCGGCGGCGCGGATCTCTTCGTGCGCCAGGAAGGGATTGGCCAGGCCGTAGCAGCCCGGCCAGTCGGGGCAGCCGAGGCCCGAATCGGTCAGGCGGGTAAACGCGCCAAAAACGATCAGGTCGAACGTGAGGAACACGCTGACCCACACGAGCTTGCGGTATTTGTTGACGTCCTTCGAGATGAAGACCATCGACAGCGGCAGCAGCGCAACGAGCAGGCCCGTGATGGCCATGTGGAGCAAAGTCAGGTGATGCATGGATGTCCTTTTAACCGATCGCCGAAGCCTTGAGCAGCTTGCCGAGATCCTTCTTCACCTTCGCCGGGTCGGGATTTTTCGGGAAGCGCATCATCAGGTTGCCGCGCGGGTCGATCAGGTAGATATGGTCTTCGGCACTGCCGCCCGGCTCCACGGGCAGCCACTTCGTCACGACATCGCGTGGCGCGCGCAGGATATGCGTGCCATCGTTCACGCGCAGGATGATGGTCTCCAGCGGCTCTTCGTCCGTCACCAGCCACACGCGCTCGATGCGGTCCATCTCCTTGCCCTGCATCGTGCGCAGCTGGCGCATGGCGAACAGCTGGTCCTGGCATGGCTGGCCGCAGGCGGAGCCGCCCACCTTCAGCATGATCCACTTGCCCGTATACGTGGACAGCGGCGTCGGTTCGCCCGACAGCAGCCGGCTGTTCATCGGCGGGATCGGCCGCTCGCGCGGATCGATCAGCGTGCCGTAGTTGTTGCGCGACGTGGGCTTGACGACGTAATAGGTGAAGTAGGAAGCGATCAGCGGCGCGGCGCAGACGGCCAGCACCAGCAGCAGCTTCCAGCGCCCGCGGGCCTTATTTTGTTGTTTCACTGGTTCCACGACGTAGTCCGCTGAAGATGAAGAACAGGAAGGCCATCGCCGCCAGTGCATACCACTGGAACGCGTAGCCACGGTGTTTGTCGACGCCCAGGTCCGGCGCCGGCCAGTCGCGCACCAGTCCACCCTCGCTGCCGTCGGACGACGTTTGCTCCAGCACGAAAGGCTGCAGTGCCAGGCCGCTGGCAGCGGACACCTGGGCCACGTCGGCGTTCTGGACGATGGCGCCAGGTGTCAGTGCCGGCGCATCGCCCAGCTGCATCACGTGGCCGGCGGTGGGTCGTGCCACGCCTTCGATGGTCACCGTGCCGGATGGCGTGGGATAAGCGGGAATGCGCTGGCGATCCGCCGGGTCGCGCGGCAGCCAGCCGCGCGCCACCAGCACGTGCATCGCCGTGCCGGCTATCCGGAACGGCATCAGCACATAAAAACCGGCGCGGCCGTTATTGGGACGGTTGTCCAGGTAGACCGGCCAGTTCGCCACGAACGAACCGGTGACGGTCACGCGGCGGAACTGCGCTTCGTGCAGCGGCACCAGCGCGGCGCCCACCGTCAATGGCGCGGTATCGCCGCCCGCTTGCAACAGGCCGGCCAGCGCCTCTTTTTCAGCGGCCCGGCCATCCTGCCAGCGGCCCAGCGCAATGCCCGCCACGACCAGTACCAGCATGGCCACGAAGGGCACGATCTTGAAGCGGAACGCCATTACAATGAAACCTTATCGAATTCGCCACCAGCGTGGCCGGGGCCTGTCATGAAAATCCTTGTTGCCATTGCCTTCATCCTGATCATCGCCAGCCTCGGCTCCGCGCTGTTCTACCTGATGCGCGACCGGGGCCGCAGCAACCGCACCGTGCGCGCCCTCGCGCTGCGCGTGGGGTTTTCGATCACGCTGTTCGTGCTGATACTCGTCGCGCACAAGTTGGGGTATATCCAGCCTACCGGGATCCGCTAGCGGCGGGGACTGTCCCCGCACGGGGACTGTCCCCGGGGTTGCATTTCGCTTGCGCGGTTTGCACACGACCAGCAACCCCGGGGACAGTCCCCTTTGGGGACAGTCCCCAGCCTGCTTCCCCCAAACAAAAAGCCGCAGCGGCTGCCCGCTGCGGCTTTTTCCCCAGGCGTGGCGATTATAGCCCTGCCTTACAGCCAGTACACTACGACATAAAGTCCCAGCCACACCACGTCGACGAAGTGCCAGTACCAGGCGGCGCCTTCGAAAGCGAAGTGGTGTTCCGGCGTGAAGTGGCCCTTCATCACGCGCCACAGCACCACCGACAGCATGATCGCGCCCATCGTCACGTGGAAGCCGTGGAAGCCGGTCAGCATGAAGAACGTCGAGCCGTAGATGCCGGACGTGAGCTTCAGGTTCAGTTCCGAGTAGGCGTGGATGTATTCGTAGGCCTGGAAGCCCATGAACACGGCGCCCAGCAGCACGGTGGCGGCCAGCCAGAAGGCCGTCTTGCCGCGGTGGCCGGCACGCAGCGCGTGGTGCGAGATCGTCAACGTGACGCCGGACAGCAGCAGCAGCGCCGTGTTGATCGTCGGGATCGGGAACGGCCCCATCGCGCTGAACGTGTCCACCACGCCGGCCGGCCCCGTGTTGCCCCATTGCGGCGAGAAGTCCGGCCAGATCAGCTTGTGATCCAGGTCGCCCAGCCACGGCATCGTGATCGAGCGGGCATAGAACAGCGCGCCGAAGAAGGCGCCGAAGAACATCACTTCCGAGAAGATGAACCAGCCCATCGACCAGCGGAACGAGTAGTCGATGCGCTGGCTGTACAGGCCCCCTTCCGATTCGCGGATCGCCTCGCCGAACCAGCGGAACAGCACGGCCAGCATCGCGACGATGCCGACGAGGCAGACGATGCGTCCCCACGCGGCGTCGTTGACCCAGGCCGAGGCGCCGAGCATCGTCACCAGCATCGAGATCCCCGCCAGCAGCGGCCAGCGGGACGGACCGGGCACGAAGTAATACGGTGCCGTGGCGTTGTTGGTACTCATCTTCATCTCCTCGAAAACGCTTTTATGGAACCACCAGTTTGACGACTGTAATCAGGATACCAATGAACAGCGCGACGCCGATCAGCGCCGCCACGATCACGTGCAGCGGTTTCAGCTTCACCGAATCCTGCTCGTAGTCGCTCTTGCGGCGCAGCCCCACGAAGGACCACAGCACCGCCTTCAGCGAATACAGGAACGACGGTTCGCGCCCGTTTTTCACAGCTTCTTCTCCGCCGCTGGTACTTTCGCCAGGCCGGCAATCTCGATGAACGTGTACGACAGCGTGATCGTCTTCACCTCGCGGGGCAGCTGCGGATCGAGGTAGAACATCACCGGCATCTGCTTCGCCTCGTGCGCCTGCAAGGTCTGCTGCTTGAAGCAGAAGCATTCCACCTTCTTGAAGTGCGGCGTGGCGCTTTGCGGCGCATAGCTGGGCACCGCCTGCGCATTCACCGTGCGGTCCTGCGAGTTGACCACTTCATACATCACGCTGACCATCTCGCCCGGATGCACCGTCACGCTGCTCTGCGTGGGCCGGAAGCGCAGCGTGCCCTGCACATTGCTGTCCAGTTCCACGGTGATGCTGCGGCTGCGGTCGATCTGCGTGTTTTCCGGCGGTGCCACCGTGCCGTCCTTCTGCGTCAGCTGGTTGATGCCGAGGACTTCGCAGATATGCTTGTACACGGGGATCAGCCCGTAGCCGAAGCCGAACATCGCCACCGCGATGACGACCAGCTTGGCCAGCAGCTTGCGGTTTTCCGGATCCATGTCAGCCCAGCCAGAGGCGCTTGGCGAAGACGGACAGGAAGAACACCAGGGCGATCGAGCCCAGGATCAGGGCGAGGCGCAGGTTGTTCGGTTTGTTTTTCGGGTCGGACATGGATTCTCCTGCCAAGATCAACCCCGGGGACAGTCCCGAAGGGACGGTCCCCAGCGATTTATTTAACTAACGGCGGGGTCTCGAACGTGTGGAACGGGGCCGGCGACGGCACGGTCCATTCGAGGCCTTCGGCGCCTTCCCATGGCTTGTCGGCCGCCTTGGCGCCGCCGCGGATCGTCGGCAGCACGACGCCGAACAGGAAGAACACCTGCATCAGGCCGAAGCCGAAGGCGCCGATCGACACCAGCGTGTTGAAGTCGGTGAACTGCGCCGGGTAGTCGGCGTAGCGGCGCGGCATGCCGGCCAGGCCGAGGAAGTGCATCGGGAAGAAGGTCACGTTGAACGTGATCAGCGAGCCCCAGAAGTGGATCTTGCCCATCGTTTCGTTGTACATATGGCCCGTCCATTTCGGGCCCCAGTAGTAGAAGCCGGCGAACAGCGCGAACAGCGAACCGGCAACCAGCACGTAGTGGAAGTGAGCCACCACGTAATACGTGTCCTGCACCTGGATGTCGATCGGCGTCACGGCCAGGATCAGGCCCGTGAAGCCGCCGATCGTGAACACGAAGATGAAGCCGACGGCGAACAGCATCGGCGTCTCGAACGTCATCGAACCCTTCCACATCGTGGCGATCCAGTTGAACACTTTGACGCCGGTCGGCACGGCGATCAGCATCGTGGCGTACATGAAGAACAGCTGCGACGTGACCGGCATGCCGGTGGTGAACATGTGGTGGGCCCACACGATGAACGACAGGATCGCGATCGACGCGGTGGCGTACACCATCGACGCGTAGCCGAACAGCGGCTTGCGGGCAAACGCGGGAATGATCTGCGAGATGATGCCGAACGCCGGCAGGATCATGATGTACACCTCGGGGTGGCCGAAGAACCAGAAGATGTGCTGGTACATCACTGGGTCGCCGCCGCCGGCCGCGTTGAAGAACGACGTGCCGAAGTGGCGGTCGGTCAGCGTCATCGTGATGGCGCCGGCCAGCACGGGCATCACGGCGATCAGCAGGTAGGCGGTGATCAGCCACGTCCAGCAGAACATCGGCATCTTCATCAGCGTCATGCCCGGTGCGCGCATGTTCAGGATGGTGACGATGATGTTGATCGAACCCATGATGGACGAGGCACCCATGATGTGCATCGCGAAGATGGCCATGTCCATGCCGGGGCCCATCTGCGTGGACAGCGGCGCGTACAGCGTCCAGCCGGCGGCGGTGGCGCCGCCCGGTGCGAAGAACGAGCCGGCCAGCAGCAGCGCGGCCGGCGGCAGCAGCCAGAAGCTGAAGTTGTTCATGCGGGCGAACGCCATGTCGGAGGCGCCCACCTGCAACGGAATCATCCAGTTGGCGTAGCCGACGAAGGCCGGCATGATCGCGCCGAACACCATCACCAGGCCGTGCATGGTGGTGAGCTGGTTGAAGAACTCGGGCTGGAAGAACTGCAGGCCGGGCTGGAACAGCTCGGCGCGGATCATCAGCGCCAGCACGCCGCCCGACAGCAGCATGATGAACGAGAACCACAGATACAGCGTGCCGATATCCTTGTGGTTGGTGGCGAACAGCCAGCGGCGCCAACCGGTGGGATGATCGTGGGCGTGGTCATGATCATGGCCGTGATCGTGCGCATGATCATGGCCGGCTGCTTCGTTATGTGGATGATCGAGAGTAGTCGTGCTCATGGTGAAGCTCCTGATTTACTTACGTGCAGCCACAATTTCGGCAGGTTGAACGATGTTTTCCGCTGGCTTGTTCGACCAGTTGTTGCGCGTGTAGGTGATCACGGCGGCGATGTCGGTGTCCGACAGCTGCTTCCAGGCCGGCATCTCGGCCGGGAACTTGCCGCTCTTCTGGCCGTTCAGCAGCACGTGGATCTGGTCGGCCTTGGCGCCGTTGACGACGGGCGAGCCGTCCAGCGCGGCGAACGCGCCAGGCACGCCCTTGCCGGTGGCCTGGTGGCACACGGCGCAGTTGGCGGCATAGACTTTCTCGCCCTTGGTCTTCAGCTCGTCGATGGTCCACGTCTTGGTCGGGTCGTCCGCCAGCGCGGCCATTTCCTTCTTCTTCACGTCAACCCAGGCGCTGTACTCGGCATCGGTGACGACGCGCACGACGATCGGCATGAACGCATGCTCCTTGCCGCACAGTTCGGCGCAGTTGCCGCGGAACGTGCCGGTGTGCTCGGACTTGAACCACGTGTCGCGCACGAAGCCGGGAATCGCATCCTGCTTGACGCCGAAGGCGGGGATCGACCATGCGTGGATCACATCGTTGGCGGTGGTGACGATGCGGATCTTCTTCTTGACCGGCACGACCACTTCGTTGTCGACTTCGATCAGGTAGTTCTCGCCGCGCGCCTCGGTCGGTGCGACGCCGGGTGCGCCCACCTGCGAGCGGGGCGTGGACAGGTTCGACACGAACGAGATGCCTTCGCCCTCGCCCTTCAGGTAGTCGTAGCCCCATTTCCACTGCATGCCGGTGGCCTTGATCGTGATGTCAGCATTGGACGTGTCCTTCATGCCGACGACGGTACGCGTGGCGGGCAGCGCCATGCCGATGACGATCAGGAACGGCACCACCGTCCAGGCGATTTCGACGGCCGTCGACTCGTGGAACGTGGCGGCCTTGTGGCCCACCGACTTGCGGTGCGCGAAGATGGAATAGAACATCACGCCGAACACGGCGACGAAGATGACCAGGCAGACGATCATCATCCAGTTGTGCAGGCTGTAGATTTCCGAAGCGATCTGGGTGGCGGCCGGCTGCAGGTTCAGCTGGTTGGCGATCGGTCCGCCGGTACCGCCGGTGGCCGCCGTATAAGTTCCCGACGTGGCTGCCGGTGGCGCCGCCCACGCGGGCGCCGCCAGCGCTGCGGTGGCCACGGCCACGGCGAGCCCGTGCATCGACGATAGAAGTCGCTTCGCAAGTATCATGTTTTCCCCAAACCACCCAAGATATAAGAAAAATTTTCACTGCGACGACCCGCCAATGCCGGTAGGTCGTCGTGCATAAAACACCATTCGGTTCCAGTGCGGAACCGAGACCATTACCACCGGCACTATCAATATCACCGATGACGCTGGTATTGATGCCCTGCTAATTACGGCTACTGACTTTCCGTCTTGCCACCGGATTCTTCTGTCCGGTTGGAAAAAAAACGACGCAAAACAGTCGGGGATTATAAGCATTAACACTTAGGCTGATCAAGGGAAATTGCCTGTCTGTTAATGCTGCGGCGCGGCACGTTTTAATGGTAATTCAGATTTGTTCCGGCTTATTTCGGCGCCCGCGGGCTGAAATGAATGATCGCTTCGCCATCTTTCGTCAGGCGCGCTTCCGGCCGGAAGGCGTGACCATAGATGACTTCGAACGTCAGCGCCAGCTTGCCGTCGCTGCGGCGTTGTTTTTCGATGCTCGCCAGCAAGCGCGCATACGCGGCCCGGCCCAGCAGGCCGCGCGGGGCGGTGGTCAGCGGATTGCCGCCCAGCGCGCGCACCTCGGCCAGCAGTTTATGGGGATCGTCATAAGTAACCGTGATCTTTTCCATATCCATCACGGGCGTCGAAAAACCCGCTTCGACGAGCTGGTCGCCGAAATCGTGCATGTCGACGAACGGCAGCGTGTGCGGTGCAAGATCGACGTCGGCAAATGCCGCCCGCACTTCCTGCAAAGTGTCCGGTCCGAAGCAGGAAAACATCAGCAGGCCGTTCACGCGCAGCACGCGGCGCCATTCGGCAAACACGCGGTCCGGCTGCGGATGCCAGTGCAGCGCCAGGTTCGACCACACGAGATTGACGCTGCCCGGCCCCAGCGGCAGGTCGGCGAAATCGCCGCAGACCAGGTCGATGCCGCTTTTCGCCGGCAGCAGCTTGCTGATCAGCCGGTTCAGGCCGCCGGCCTGCGGCGCCTCGGCGGCGCTCAGCATCGCCTCCGCCCCGTCGACGCCGACGATCTGCGCGGCGGCATATTCTTTTTGCAGCATTGCCAGATCGGCACCGTTGCCGCAGCCGGCATCGAGCACGCGCTGCGGCACGAGGCGCACCAGTTGCAGGCGCTCATGCATGCGGTGGGCGACCTCGCGCCGGATGAAGTCGGCCGCTGCGAGCCGCGCCGGGCGGGAGAACAGCGCGCGGACGCGCTCGACATCGATGGGGGCGGACAGTTTCGGAGGACGGGCTGGGGCATGCATGGATTTCGTCTGATGGGTGCGATAATGCGTGCAGTTTACATGCTTGGAGCAAAACGCGATGGCCCCTGCCCCGCCGGCGGTCCCGGCCAGGTTGCTGCCCCGCCTGTTATCCACCCTGTTGCCGTCCGCCTGCGTGCTGTGCGGCACGCTCGGCGGGGACGCGCTTTGTCCGCCGTGCCGGGCGCAATTCTTCGGCGCGCGCGAGCCCCGCTGCCCCGTCTGCGCCGAACCGGTACCGGCGGTTGCCATCTGCGGCCGATGCCTGACGCGCCGGCCCGCCTACGATGCGACGGTGGCCGCTGCCTCGTACGCCATGCCGCTGGACCGGCTGGTGCTGGAGCTGAAATTCGCCGGCCGTCTCGCGCACGCGCGGCTGTTCGCGGAACTGCTGGCGGAAGCGGCGAGCGCTACGCCGGGCTTCGTTGTGCCGGCTTTGCTGTGCCCCGTGCCGCTGGGCCCGGGCCGGCTGGCCGAACGGGGCTTCAACCAGGCGCTGGAAATCGCCCGGCCGCTGGGCCGGCTGCTGCACGTGGCCGTCGCGCCGCGGCTGGCGCAGCGGGTGCAGGACACGGCCGCCCAGAGCAAGCTGCGCAAGGCCCACCGCCGCGCCAACATCGCCCACGCGTTCGCCATCCCGGATCGCGCGCTGGTCGAGGGGCGGCACATCGGCATCGTCGACGACGTGATGAGCAGCGGGCAGACGCTGGGCGAGCTGGCCGCCGTCTTCAAGCGCCACGGCGCGGCGCGCGTGACGAACTTCGTGTTCGCCCGCACGCCGCTGTATGAATAGGAGAAAGCATGTTTCACGTAGTACTGGTCAACCCTGAAATCCCGCCGAACACGGGCAACGTCATCCGCCTGTGCGCCAACACGGGCGCCCAACTGCACCTGATCGAACCGCTGGGCTTCCCGCTGGACGACGCCAAGCTGCGCCGCGCCGGCCTCGACTACCACGAGTACGCGCGCATGAAGGTGCACAAGGATTTCGACGCCTTCCTGGCTGAAGTCGCGCCGGACACGTCGCGCATGTTCGCGATGACGACGCACGGCTCCACGCCGTTCGCGCAACTGGCCTTCCAGCCGGGCGACGTGTTCGTGTTCGGCTCCGAAACGCGCGGGCTGGCGCCCGAGTTCCGCGAATCGTTTCCGACATCCCAGCGCATCCGCGTGCCGATGCGGCCGGACAACCGTAGCCTGAATCTGTCGAATACCGTCGCGATTGTGGTGTACGAGGCGTGGCGGCAGCAGGGGTATGACGGCGGGGCGTAGGCGTAACGGCTGAGCTTGTCCACCATGGTGTCAGACACCGACGTAGACACGAGCTCAGCCGCTTTACAGTTGAGGCCGTGTCCATGTCGGTGTCTGACACCAGGGTTGTGAAAGTGGACACGAACTCGACAGCACCGGCCACCCGTGTTGGCATAAATGCACGAAAAGCCGTATAAGGAAGCCTTCCGGTCCCCGGTGGAGGTGCTGTGTTCGATATGGATATGCCCTGGTGGGAATTCGTCGCGCGGGGCGCCGCGGTTTACCTGTTCCTGCTCGTTATGATGCGGATTACCGGCAAGCGGACGGTGGGGCAGTTCACGCCGTTCGACCTGCTGATCGTCATGCTGCTGTCGGAAGCCGTGTCGAACTCGATGACGGGCGGCGACAATTCGCTGCCCGGCGGGCTGATCATCGCCGCCACGCTGTTCGCGCTGAACGTGGCGATCGCGTTTGCCAGCGCGCACAGCCGCAAGATTGCCGACATCGTCGACGGCACGCCCGTGCTGCTGGGCCGGGACGGCAAGATTTTCGACAAGGTCGTCAAACAATGCCGAGTGTCCGAGGGCGACGTCGAGCAGGCGCTGCGCGAAGCGGACTGCCCCCTTCACAAGATGAAGTGCGCCTTCCTCGAGGCGGACGGCAAGATCACGATCCTGCAGAATCCCCAGTGAATTTGCGCACCCTGGCCAGCAGCTTCGACGTCGACCGGTCGTGCGCGAAGTCGATCGCCACCGCCTGGCCGCCGTAGCCCAGCACCGCCTGGCCTTCCGGAATCGCCGTCATGTCGTAGTCGCCGCCCTTGGCGTAGATTTCCGGGCGCGCTTCCTGCACCACTTCCAGCGCCGTGTCCTCGTCGAACGGCACCACCAGGCTCACCGATTCCAGCGCGGCCAGCACGGCCAGCCGGTCTTCCAGCGGGTTCAGCGGACGGTCGTCGCCCTTGCCCAGCCGTTTTACGGACGCATCCGTGTTGGCCGCCACCACCAGCGAGGCGCCCATTTCGCGCGCCTGTGCCAGGTAGGTCACGTGACCGCGGTGCAGGATGTCGAACACGCCATTGGTCAGCACCACCGGCTTGGGCAGCGCGGCCACGCGGGCGGCCAGCTCGGCGCGGCTGCAGAATTTGTCTTCGAAACGGGGCATGGGAAATCGTCGCAAGAGGGAAACGTCTATTATAGGATGGCCCGCCCTGCCAACGTCCCTGTAGCATTCCGTTACAATATCGGGACCGAAGATCACTCCCGGCCTGCGCCGCGTCCCTCGACTTTATGACACTCACCGAACTGAAATACATCGTTGCCGTCGCCCGTGCCCGGCATTTCGGCCATGCGGCCGAGGCCTGTTTCGTGGCACAGCCAACGCTGTCGGTTGCGATCAAGAAGCTCGAGGACGAGCTGGGTGTCACGCTGTTCGAGCGGGGCGGCGCGGAGATTTCCGTCACGCCGCTGGGCGCGCAGATCGTCGCGCAGGCCGAGCGCGTGCTCGAGCAGACGGCCGCCATCAAGGAACTGGCCAAGCAGAACAAGGATCCGCTGGCCGGCCCGCTGCGCCTCGGCGTCATCTACACGATCGGCCCCTACCTGCTGCCCCCGCTCGTCAAGAAGATGATCGACACGACGCCGCAGATGCCGCTGATCCTGCAGGAGAATTTCACGGTCAAGCTGCTGGAACTGCTGCGCCAGGGCGAGCTGGATGCGGCCATCATGGCGCTGCCGCTGCCGGATCACGGCATGGCGATGCAGACGCTGTACGACGAGCCGTTCGTCGTGGCGATGCCGAACAGCCACCCATGGGTGAAACGCAAGCGCATCCCCGCCGAGGACCTGAAGGAGGAAACCATGCTGCTGCTGGGCGCCGGCCACTGCTTCCGCGACCAGGTGCTGGAAGTGTGCCCGGAGATGGCGCGCTTCTCGACGCCGGGCAACGGCATGCAGCGCACGTTCGAAGGCTCGTCGCTGGAAACCATCCGCCACATGGTTGCTTCCGGCATCGGCCTGACGGTGCTGCCCCGCGCGTCCGTGCCGGACATGGATGCCAGGGACGGCATGCTGCAGTTCCGCCAGTTCGACGAGCCGCAGCCGTCGCGTCGCGTCGTCATCGTGTGGCGCAAGAGCTTCACGCGCAAGGCCGCCATCGACGCGCTGTGCGATGCGATCGCGCAGATCGAACTGCCCGGCGTCACGATGCTGTGCGAAGAAAAAGCCGCCTGACCCCGTCCCGAGAGAACCAAGTGCACGCTCCCGCTCCCGCCCTCACCAAACTGGAACTGTATATCCGCCTCGTACGGCTGGACAAGCCGATCGGCACGGTGCTGCTGCTGTGGCCAACGCTGTCCGCGCTGTGGCTTGCATCGGGCGGCGTGCCGTCGTGGCACCTGCTCGTCATTTTCGTGCTGGGCACGTTCCTGATGCGTTCGGCCGGCTGCGCCGTCAACGACTATGCCGACCAGGATTTCGACCGTCACGTGAAACGCACCGCCGAGCGGCCCATCACGAGCGGGCGCATCAGTGGCAAGGAAGCGCTGGCCATCGCGGCCATTCTGACCATCGCCGCCTTCCTGCTGATCCTGCCGCTGAACGCGCTCGTCAAGCAGCTGTCCGTGGCGGCCGTGATCATTGCCGGCACCTACCCCTACTTCAAGCGCTTCTTCGCGATCCCGCAGGCTTACCTGGGCATCGCGTTCGGCTTCGGCATTCCGATGGCTTGCGCCGCCGTGCTGGACACCGTGCCCGGCTGGGCGTGGGTGCTGCTGCTGGGGAATGTGTTCTGGACGCTGGCCTACGATACCGAATACGCGATGGTCGACCGCGACGACGACCTGAAGATCGGCATCCGCACGTCGGCCATCACGTTCGGCCGTTTCGACGTGGCGATCATCATGCTGTGCTACGGCATGCACCTGGCCATCCTGCTGGCCGTCGGCGCCTGGTTCGGCCTCGGTTTCTGGTTCAAGGCCGGCATCGCGGTGGCCGCCGGCTGCGCCGTGTATCACTACTTCCTGATCCGCGGGCGCGAACGTGCGCCATGCTTGATGGCATTCCGTCACAATAATTACCTGGGAGCGGCGGTTTTCGCCGGTATTGCACTGGACTACGCGCTGCGTTGAAGGTACGACGGGCGAAAGTTGCGATGACGCAATAGGCAATGACCGCTCGCGCTTACACTAATTTTCCGAGCAATCAACAGAGGGCGACCATGGATCAGACGACGAGCAATCAAGGCGCCGGCGCCACCAACGGCAACGGCAAAACGTATCAGGCAGGCAGCGACAACGGCGCGGCACGCGAGCGCCTGCTGGGCGACCTGAAAACCGCCATCGGCGACGCGGAGCAATGGCTGCGCGGTGCCGCCAACGCCGGCGCCGAAGACCTGGACGAAGTGAAGTCCAAGTTCCAGGAAACGCTGCGCACGGCCAAGCAGGACCTGCTGAAAGTGGAAGACACGGTGCTGGCAAAAACCAAGCTGGCCGCGCAGGCAACCGACACCTACGTGCACGACAATCCGTGGAAATCGGTGATCGTCGGCGGCGTGATCGGCCTGCTGCTGGGCGTGATCGTGTCGCGCGGCGACTAGAATTACCGGGGGACTGTCCCCGCCGGGGCCTGTCCCCGGGGTTGCTTGTCCGCGATCGGCTTCATTTTTCGGTACACGAAGAACAACCCCGGGGACAGGCCCTTTCAGGGACAGTCCCCAATCACGCGTCCTTCCCCAGCTCGTCCCCCAACTGCCGGCCCCGCGCCGCCGCCGCCTTCACGGCCGCGACGATCGCCGCCTTCACGCCCGCCTCCTCCATGCTGGTCAGCGCCGCATACGTGGTGCCGCCCTTCGACGTGACGCGCTCGCGCAGCACGGCCGCCGGCTCGTCCGATTGCGCGGCCAGTTGCGCGGCGCCGGCGAACGTGGCCTGGGCCAGTGCGATGCCCTGCTCCGCGCTCAGTCCCAGTTCGACGGCCGCCTGCTGCATCGCTTCGATGAAGTAGAACACGTAAGCCGGGCCGCTGCCAGAAACGGCGGTGACGGCATCGATCTGCGCCTCGTCGTCCAGCCACACGGTCCGGCCGACGGCGGCCATCACCTGGTCGGCCATCGCGCGCTGCGCCGCGTTGACGCCGTCCGCCGCGACCATGCCGGTGATGCCCATGCCGATCAGCGCCGGCGTGTTCGGCATCGAGCGGACGATGGCGGGATAACCACCGAGCCAGCGCGACAGGTCGGCAGCACGGATGCCGGCGGCAATCGACAGCACCAGCGGCTGATGCGCGGCAGCGGCGAGCAGCGGCTGCAGGGACGCGGCCACGTCGCGCATGCTTTGCGGCTTCACCGCCAGCACGATCACTTCCGCTTCAAGCACGGCGCCGTCGATCGAAGCAGCCGTGCTGACGCCATGCTCGCCGTGCAGCTTTTCCAGCGCGGCAGGCGACGGATCGACGACGTGAATATTAGCGCCCGGCGTCACCTTGCCGGCCAGGCCGGCGATCAGCGCGGCGGCCATATTGCCGCCGCCGACGAATGCAATCTTCATGGTTTATCCCTTGTTATAGTGGCGCGCGCCGAAGATGGCGCTGCCCACGCGGACGATGGTCGCGCCTTCCAGCACGGCCGCGCGTAGGTCGGCCGACATGCCCATCGACAGCGTGTCGAAATCTTTGCCGAACTCGCCGCGCAGCTGCTCGAACAGTTCACGTACCGCGGCAAACGGCGCCCGCTGCGCGTCGAAGTCGTCGGCCGGTTCGGGAATCGCCATCAGCCCGCGCAGCCGCAGGTTCGGCAGCGCGGCAATCGCCCGCGCCAGCGCGGCCACCTCGTCGGGCGCGACGCCGCTCTTGCTGGCCTCGCCGCTGATGTTCACCTGCACGCATACGTTCAGCGCTCCCAATTCGGCCGGCCGCTGTTCGGCCAGCCGGACGGCGATCTTCTCGCGCTCGACGGTATGCACCCAGTCGAAGTGCTCGGCGATGGGCCGCGTCTTGTTGCTCTGGATGGGGCCGATGAAGTGCCATTCGAGCGTGACGTCAGGCCTGGCCCCTGCAACGGCGCCGATCTTGTCGACGCCTTCCTGCACATAGTTCTCGCCGAACGCGCGCTGGCCTGCCTCAACGGCCTGCAGCACGGCGTCGGCACCGAAGGTCTTCGACACGGCCAGCAGCTGCACGGCTGCGGGCGTGCGCCGCGCCGCTCCCGCTGCGGCCACAATGGCATCCCGGACGGCTTGCAAGTTCTCTCGTATTGCGGACATAATCAGGCGCGCCGGCTGCAAGCCGGCTTTATTTCAAGGCACAGGGATTATAAATGGACATCTCCGAACTGCTCGCGTTCTCCGTGAAAAACAAGGCTTCCGACCTGCACCTGTCGGCCGGGCTGCCGCCGATGATACGCGTGCACGGCGACGTCCGCCGCATCAACCTGCCGCCGATGGAGCACAAGGATGTGCACAGCATGATCTATGACATCATGAACGATGCACAGCGCAAGGTGTACGAAGAGCTGCTGGAGATCGACTTCAGTTTTTCGATCCCCGGCCTGGCGCGCTTCCGCGTCAATGCCTTCAACCAGGAGCGCGGCGCGTCGGCCGTGCTGCGCACGATTCCATCGAAAGTGCTGACGCTGGAAGAGCTCAACGCGCCGAAGATCTTTGCCGACTTCGCGACGCGGCCGCGCGGCCTCGTGCTCGTCACCGGCCCCACCGGTTCGGGCAAGTCGACGACGCTGGCGGCGATGGTCAACCACCTCAACGAACACGAATACGGCCACATCCTCACCATCGAGGATCCGATCGAGTTCGTCCACGAATCGAAGAAGTGCCTGATCAACCAGCGCGAAGTGGGACCGCACACGCTGTCGTTCAGTAACGCGCTGCGCTCGGCGCTGCGCGAAGATCCCGATGCGATCCTCGTCGGCGAGCTGCGCGACCTGGAAACCATCCGCCTCGCGCTGTCCGCCGCCGAGACGGGCCACCTCGTGTTCGGCACGCTGCACACGTCGTCCGCCGCGAAGACGATCGACCGCATCGTCGACGTGTTTCCTGCCGAGGAAAAGGAGATGGTGCGGGCGATGCTGTCCGAATCGCTGCAGGCCGTGATCTCGCAGACGCTGCTCAAAACCAAGGACGGCGCCGGCCGCGTGGCCGCCCATGAAATCATGGTGGGCACGCCGGCCATCCGCAACCTGATCCGCGAAGCGAAGATCGCGCAGATGTATTCGGCGATCCAGACGGGCAGCAATGTGGGCATGCAGACGCTGGACCAGAACCTGACGGACCTCGTGCGCCGTAACGTGATCTCGGCCGCATCCGCGCGCGCCGCGGCGAAAATCCCCGACAACTTCCCCGGCTGAACATAAACTGAGAAGACACCATGGAACGCGACCAGGCATCCAAATTCATGTTCGACCTGCTGCGCCTGATGGTCGCGAAAAAAGGCTCGGACCTGTTCATCACGGCCGGCTTCCCGCCGGCGATCAAGATCGACGGCAAGCTGACGCCCGTCTCCGCCCAGCCGTTGACTTCCGCGCACACATCCGACCTGGCCCGCTCGATCATGAACGACAAGCAGACGGCATCGTTCGAACTGACCAAGGAAGCGAACTTCGCGATCAGTCCCGGCGACCTGGGACGCTTCCGCGTGTCGGCCTTTGTTCAGATGAGTTCCGTGGGCATGGTACTGCGGACCATCAACAGCGCGATCCCCAAGCTGGACGACCTGGGCGTGCCGGAAGTGCTGAAGGAAGTGGTGATGGCCAAGCGGGGCCTGGTGATCATGGTGGGCGCCACCGGTTCCGGCAAATCGACGACGCTGGCCGCGATGGTCGGTCACCGCAACGAGCACAGTTACGGCCACATCATCACCATCGAGGACCCGGTCGAATTCGTGCACCCGCACCGCAACTGCATCGTCACGCAGCGCGAAGTGGGCGTCGACACGGAAGACTGGGAAATCGCGCTGAAGAACACGCTGCGCCAGGCGCCGGACGTGATCCAGATCGGCGAGATCCGCGACCGCGAAACGATGGACCATGCGATCGCGTTTGCCGAAACGGGCCACCTGTGCCTGGCCACGCTGCACGCCAACAGCGCCAACCAGGCGCTGGACCGCATTATCAACTTCTTCCCCGAGGAGCGCCGCCAGCAGCTGCTGATGGACCTGTCGCTGAACCTGCGCGGCATGATCTCGCAGCGCCTGATCCCGCTGAAGGACACCAAGGGCCGCGCGGTGGCCATCGAGATCATGCTCAACTCGCCGCTGATCTCCGACCTGATCTTCCAGGGCAAGGTGCACGAGATCAAGGAGCTGATGAAGAAGTCGCGCGAGCTGGGCATGCAGACGTTCGACCAGTCGCTGTTCGAGCTGTACGAGGCGGGAAAGATCAGCTACGAGGATGCGCTGCGCAATGCCGATTCCGTCAACGACCTGCGCCTCGCCATCAAGCTCGAAGGCAAGGACGCCAAGACGCGCGACCTGTCCGCCGGCACCGAACACCTCGGTCTCGTCTGATGGCGGGATCGGTCTTCGACTTTTCCGCCGCCAGCCTGGCCGGCCAGCCCGTGCCGCTGGCGCAGTACCACGGCGACGTGCTGCTGATCGTGAACACCGCCAGCGCCTGCGGCTTCACGCCGCAATACGCCGGTCTCGAAAAACTGTATAAACAGTTTCACGCACGGGGCTTCGCCGTGCTGGGCTTCCCGTGCAACCAGTTCCGCGCCCAGGAACCCGGTTCGCACGAGGAGATCGGCGCCTTCTGCGAACGCAATTTCGGCGTCACCTTCCCCCTGTTCGCCAAGGTCGATGTCAACGGCCCCCAGGCGCATCCGCTGTTCCGCCACCTGAAGACACATGCCCCCGGCGTGCTGGGCACCCGCGCCATCAAGTGGAACTTCACCAAATTCCTCGTCCGCCGCGACGGCACCGTCGTGCACCGCTACGCGCCCGCGACAAAGCCGCAACGGATTGCCGCCGATATCGAGGCACTGCTCCGCTGCTGAGTTGCCGGTTGGTTAAAATTTATAATAAAATAATTGTAGTCGGCTGTTTCCTGCAAGCCAGCTAACCGCATAAAATTGTCGCTGCATGAAAATCTGTCATGAAATATTTGGCGAGACTCGATTTCACCAAATTTGAAAATGTTTTCACGAAGTTGCCCACAGGAATTACTATTTCAGTAATAATGCCGGGTGTACTGTCGATTACAAGCAAGGTAGATGCCGCTGATTGCACAACTCATGTCGCGCTGGATGAGAATGGGCGCCTATGCGCGCCTGTTCCTGCCCATCACGGCACTGATCGCGGCCGTCGTCGGCGTGCGCTACACGCTGCTCGTCGAAACCGAAACGGCGCAGGCGCGCCGCGAATACACGCTGGCGACGCAACAGGTGGCACGCACGCTCGCCGATGCGCTGCAACCCCTCGCCGCCGCCGGTAACGTCGACGCCATCGGCCCGCTGCTGCAACGTGCCGCCGCCAGCCATCCGTCGCTGACGTTGCTGCGCTGGCACGACGGCGTAGCGCTGCGGCAGGCCACGCGCCAACCCGGCCAGCCCCGCCACCCTGCCTGGTTTGCCCGGATCGGAGGCGCTTCCGCACCCGTTTATGACATTCCCGTCGGCACCCATGGCCGGCTGCTGCTGGCCTTCGATGCCGGCCCGCCGCTCGACGCGGCCTGGCAGGCGCTGCGCCGCCAGGCCATGCTCTCGGCGCTCAACATCTTCCTGATCTATACGCTGCTTGGCCTGCTGATCTTCCTGACGCGCCGGCTGCTGCGCCGCATCGGCGCGGCCACGCGCGCCTTCCGCGACGGCGACCTGGCCGTGCGCCTGCCGGTGCGCGGCTTTCCCGAAGCGCAGGAACTGGCGCTGACGTTCAACGGCATGGCCGCGCGCATCCAGGACCTGATGCGCACGCTGCAGGCGGAGAAGGAGCGCATCGAAGTGACGCTGGCTTCGATCGGCGATGCCGTCATCGCCACCGGTCCCGGCGGCCGCGTCGAAGCGATGAACCGCACGGCCGAACAGCTGACCGGCTACACGCTGGCCGAAGCGCGCGGCCTGGAACTGCATGGCGTGTTCACGCTGGCGAACAACTTCGGCCAGCACTCGCTGATGAAATCGCTGTCGGCGATCGAGGCGGGCGGCCCCGTCGTGAAAGCCAAGGACCAGAGCCTGCGCAGCCGGCACGGCGAACGCTACAACATCGAGTACACGGCGGCGCCGATCCGGCGCGACGGCGCACGCGCTGCCGTCCCGGCAACCGCGCCGGGGATTGTGCTGGTCTTTCGCGACGTCAGCGAAAAACGCCACCTGATCCAGCAGATGTCGTGGCAGAGCCACCACGACGTGCTGACCGGGCTGCCCAACCGCGCCGCGCTGGTGCCCCGCTTCGACCACGAGATCGCCCGTGCGCGCGACGAACACGCGCTGCTGGCCGTGTGCCTGTTCGACCTGGACCACTTCCGGCTCGTCAACGACAGCGGCGGCCAGGTGCTGGGCGACGAGCTGCTGAAACAGGTGGCCAGCCGGCTGCACGACTTTGCCGGCGGCCGGCACTACGTGGCGCGGCTGGGCGGCGACGAGTTCGTGCTGCTGCTGCGCGACGTGACCGCGCGCGCCGACGTGGAGCTGACGCTCGAGCGGCTGATGCAGTCGCTGGCCCGTCCCTACCAGGCGGCGGGCCGGGCGATTCCCATCACGGCCAGCGCCGGCGTGGCGCTGTACAAGGGCGACGACACCAGCGCCGACAACCTGCTGCGCCAGGCCGACCAGGCGCTGTACCAGGCCAAGGTGCAGGGCCGCCGCAAGGTGCACTTCTTCGATGCCGACCTGGACGAGCAGGTGCGCACGCACCACAACCGCCGCACCGAAGTACGCGAGGCGATGCTGGCCGGACAGCTGCGGCTCGTCTACCAGCCGAAGGCCAACCTGCGGCTCGGCCGCGTGGTCGGCATGGAAGCGCTGATCCGCTGGCAGCATCCGCAGCGGGGGCTGCTGGGGCCACTGGAATTCCTGCCGGCCGTCGAACACACGGACCTGATCGCCGATATCGGCGTGTGGGTGCTGCGGCAGGCGCTGGCCCAGCTGCAGCAATGGTGCGAGGCCGGGCACCTGTGGGTGGTCGGCGTGAACATCGCCGCGCGCCACTTCCAGCGGCCCGACTTCGTGCAGCAGCTGCGGGCCATCCTCAACGAATTCCCCGGCGTGCCGCCGGGACTGCTGGAGCTGGAGATCCTCGAATCGTCCGCGCTGCACGACGTGGGCCACGTACGCGGCATCATGCAGGAGTGCCAGGCCTTCGGCATCCGCTTCGCGCTGGACGATTTCGGCACCGGCTATTCGTCGATGTCCTACCTGAAGCGGCTGCCGGCCGAGATGCTGAAGATCGACCAGAGTTTTGTGCGCAACATGCTGGTGGACCGCGACGACCTGCACCTCGTGTCCGCCGTCATCGGCCTGGCGCGCGCATTCAACCGCGATGTCATCGCGGAAGGCGTGGAGACGGTGGAACACGGCGCGCTGCTGATCCGCCTGGGCTGCGACCTGGCGCAGGGCTATGGCATCGCGCGGCCGATGCCGCCCGAGAACGTGCTGGCGTGGGCCGACGCCTTCGTGGCGGCACCCGAGTGGGAATCGCCCAGCCTGCTGGGCCCCTTGACGGACCTGAGCGGCGGCGGTGCCGCCCAGGCGGAGCTGTTTACGCCGGCTTAGCAGGCCTGGCAACCAGCCGGTCGACCAGCTCGATCCAGTGCTCGACCGGCGTCTCGGTACCCGACTGCAGGTGACCGATGCAGCCCACGTTGGCCGACACGACACGCGCGGCGCCCGTCTCCGCCAGGTTTTCCAGCTTGCGGTCGCGCAGCTGCAACGCCAGTTCCGGCTGCAGCAGCGAATACGTGCCGGCCGAGCCGCAGCACAGGTGCGCATCGGCACACAGCCGCACGTCGACACCCAGCGCCTTCAGCATCGCTTCCACCTTGCCGCGGACCTGCTGGCCGTGCTGCAGCGAGCATGGCGGGTGGTAAGCCACCGGTTCCCGTGTATCGGCGCTGCCGGCCAGCTTCACCAGTTCCGGCTCGAACGCGAGCAGCACTTCCGACAGATCCTTCGTCAATGCCGAGATGCGCGCCGCCTTGTCCGCATACGCCGGATCGTGCGCCAGCAGGTGGCCGTAATCCTTGACCGTGCTGCCGCAGCCGGAGGCCGTCATGACGATCGCTTCCACTTGCTGCACATGCGGCCACCATGCGTCGATGTTGCGGCGCATGTGCGCCAGGCCGCCTTGCTGGTCGTTCATGTGGAAGCGCACGGCGCCGCAGCAGCCGGCCTGCGCCGCCGCAAACAGCTGCACGCCCAGCGCATCGAACACGCGCGCCGCGGCGGCATTCACGTTCGGCGCCAGGCCGGGCTGCACGCAGCCGTCCAGCACCAGCATGCTGCGCGCATGCTTTTGTGACGGCCACGTTTGCGCAAGGCGCAGCGGCGGCAGCTTGTCCTGCAATGTGGTCGGCAACAGTGGCCGCAGCAGCTGGCCTGCACGCAGTGCCGGCGTGAACAGCGCCTTGTGCGACAGGCCTTCCTTCAATACCCAGCGCCTGATCCGGTCCGGCAGCTTGCGCCGCACGCGCTGCTCGACGACGTGGCGGCCGATGTCGGCCAGCCGGCCGTAGCGCACGCCGGACGGACAGGTGCTCTCGCAGTTGCGGCAAGTAAGGCAGCGGTCCAGGTGCAGTTGCGTGCTGGCCGTCACGGGCGCGCCTTCCAGCACCTGCTTGATCAGGTAGATGCGCCCGCGCGGGCCATCCAGCTCGTCGCCCAGCAGCTGGTACGTGGGACAGGTGGCCGTGCAGAAGCCGCAGTGCACGCAGGCGCGCAGGATGCTCTCCGCCTCGTCGCCGGCCGGCGTGCCCTTGATGAAATCGGCGAGGTTGGTCTGCATGTCAGGTCATCCTGGCGGGATTGAAGATGCCGGCCGGGTCGAACGATGCCTTCAGCCGTTCGTGGATGCGCGCCACGGCGGGTGCCAGCGGGTGGAACGCGCCGGCCGATTTGTCGGTTGCGCGGTACAGCGTGGCGTGGCCGCCCGCCGCGGCGACGGTGCGGCGGATGTCCTGCGCGGTGGCGCGCGAATTCCGCAGCCAGCGCTGCGCGCCGCCCCACTCGATCAGCTGCTCGCCGCCCAGCACCTGCGCGCTCGCCGCCGACGGCAGCGACAGCCGCCACAGCGGCGCCGTATCGAAAAACGCATGCGACTGATCGCGCAGCCCGTTCCAGAAATCAGCCGCAGCGGCGACGGGCTCGCCACCCATCCGCCGTGTCGCCGCATCGACAGCTGCCTGCGCACCGGACAGCCGCACCGTCAGCACGCCGTCGTGCCAGCAGCTGGCCGACAGCGGCAGCGGCTGGCCGCCCCACTCGTTCAGCCGGCGCAGTGCCGCGATCTCGTCCAGTTCGAAGCGCAGCGTCGTTTCGATCAGCGGCACCGGCAGCACTTTCAGCGACACCTGCGCGATCAGGCCCAGCGTGCCGAGCGAGCCGGCCAGCAGCCGCGACACGTCGTAGCCGGCCACGTTCTTCATCACCTGGCCGCCGAAGTTCAGCAGCTCGCCTTTGCCATCCATCAGCTGCGCGCCGAGCATGAAATCGCGCACCGCGCCGGCCGTCGCGCGGCGCGGACCGGACAGGCCCGCCGCCACCACGCCGCCGATCGTCGATCCAGGCCCGCAACGGGGCGGCTCGAACGCCAGCATCTGCCGCTCGCCGGCAAGCAGCGCCTCGATCTCCGCCAGCGGCGTGCCGCAGCGCGCCGTGATCACCAGCTCCGTCGGTTCGTAATCGACCACGCCGCAGTGCATGCGCGTGTCGAGCAGTTCGCCGGCCGGCACGCCGCCGTACCAGTCCTTCGTGCCGCCGCCGGCGATGCGCAGCGGCGTGCCGCCGGCCGTGGCGGACTGGATGCGGTCGCGGAAGATGTCGATGGCGCTCATTTAAAAACGGGGCAGGTCCGGGTGCGGCAGCACGCCGTCGGTCACCCGCATGCGGCCGAATTCGGCGCAGCGGTGCAGCGTGGGAATGGCCTTGTCGGGATTGAGCAGGCTGGCCGGATCGAAGGCCCGCTTGACGCCGAAGAACGCCGCCAGTTCGGCCGGCCGGAACTGCACGCACATCGAATCGATCTTCTCGATGCCCACGCCATGTTCGCCGGTGATGGTGCCGCCGACGGCCACGCACAGCGCAAGGATCTCGGCACCGAAGGCCTCGGCACGCGCCAGTTCGTCGGCCTGGTTCGCATCGAACAGGATCAGCGGGTGCAGGTTGCCGTCACCGGCGTGGAACACGTTGGCGCAGCGCAGGCCGTATTTGACTTCCATCTGCGCGATGCCGGCCAGTACCTGCGCCAGGTTCTTGCGGGGGATCGTGCCGTCCATGCAGTAGTAGTCAGGCGAGATGCGGCCGGCGGCGGGAAACGCGTTCTTGCGGCCGGACCAGAAGCGCAGCCTTTCCTGCTCCGTTTCCGACACGGCGATCGCCGTGGCGCCCGCCTCGCGCAGTACCGCGGCCATGCGGGCGATCTCGTCTTCCACTTCTTCCGGCGTACCGTCCGCTTCGCACAGCAGGATCGCCGCCGCATCGAGATCGTATCCCGCGTGGACGAAGGGTTCGACCATGCGCGACGACGTCTGGTCCATCATCTCCAGCCCGGCGGGGATGATGCCGGCCGCGATGACGCGCGCCACGGCATTCGCGCCGGCGACAATGTCGCCGAACGACGCCATGATCACGCGCTGCACGGCCGGCTTCGGCACCAGTTTCACGGTGACTTCGGTGACGATGCCCAGCATGCCTTCGGAGCCGATGAACACGGCCAGCAGGTCGAGACCGGGCGCATCGAGGCCTTCGCTGCCAAGTTCAATGATGTCGCCATCGATCGTGGCGATGCGCACGCGCAGCACGTTGTGCACGGTGAGGCCGTACTTCAGGCAGTGCACGCCGCCGGAATTTTCCGCCACGTTGCCGCCGATGGTGCAGGCGATCTGCGACGACGGGTCGGGCGCGTAATACAGGCCGTGCGGCGCGGCCGCTTCCGAGATCGCCAGGTTGCGCACACCCGGCTGCACGACCGCCGTGCGCGAATAGGCATCGAGCCGCACGATGCGGTTCAGCTTTGCGGTGGACAGCACCACGCCCGCGGCGATCGGCATCGCGCCGCCGGACAGGCCCGTGCCGGCACCGCGCGGCACGATCGGCACCTGCAGCTCGCGGCAGACGTTCAGCACCGCAAGCACCTGCGCCTCGCTTTCCGGCAGCGCGACGATCATCGGCGCCTGGCGGTAGGCGGCCAGGCCGTCGCATTCGTACGGCCGCGTGTCCTCCAGACGCCACAGCACGCAGTGCGCCGGCAGCACGGCACACAGCGCCCTGGCCACGTCGCGCTGGCGCGTTTCCGGAATGGCTGTCGAAGTGATGGACATGGCGCGATTGTAGAGCCAAACCGCCGCGCGGCGGCAAATCCCCAGCGGGGCACCGGTATTTATCGTATCCTTCCCGCACACGAAAATACAGGAGACACCATGGGCAACCGACTCTCGAAGATCGCCACGCGCACGGGCGACAATGGCACCACGGGGCTGGGCGACGGCAGCCGCACCCGCAAGGACAGCGTGCGCGTGCACGCGATGGGCGACGTGGACGAACTCAATTCCAACCTGGGCGTGCTGCTGTGCGAGGCGATGCCGGACGACCTGCGCGAGGAACTGGTATCGATCCAGCACGACCTGTTCGACCTGGGCGGCGAACTGTGCATCCCCGGCTACCAGCTGATCAAGGAAGAGCACGTGCAGCGGCTGGACGGCCTGCTGGAAAAATACAACGCCACGCTGCCGGCGCTGACGGAGTTCATCCTGCCAGCCGGCTCGCGCGCCGCGTCGATCGCGCACGTGTGCCGCACCGTTTGCCGCCGCGCCGAACGCAGCATCGTCACGCTGGGCAGCGAAGAGTCGATCCACGACCATCCGCGCCAGTACGTGAACCGGCTGTCGGACCTGCTGTTCGTGCTGTCCCGCGTGCTGAACCGCCATGCCGGCGGCAGCGACGTGCTGTGGCATCACGACCGCCAACGCGGTTGAGCAGGACGTGACTGGCGGTTTGCCGCCGCATTCGCTTGACAAGCAGCCTACCAACTAGTAGATTACGCACATTTTCACCATGCCGATGGATTTTCCCGTGAATGCAGAACTCTCCCCCAAGGCCGCCGAGATTGCCGCGCATGCGCGCCAGCTGCTGGCCACGGGCGGCTACAACAGCTTCAGTTACGCCGACATCTCGGCGCGGGTGAACATCAGCAAGGCCAGCATCCACCACCATTTCCCCAGCAAGGCGGAACTTGTGCGTACCGTCGTGGCACAGTACCGCGAAGAGGCCCGCGATGCCCTGGCGGGGCTCGAGGGGCGGATCGGCGACCCGCTGAAGGAGCTGACCGGTTATACGGATTACTGGACGGCCTGCATCCGCGACGGCAGCGCGCCGTTCTGCATCTGCGCGATGCTGGCGGCCGAACTGCCGACCATTCCCGCCGAAGTGGCGGACGAAGTGCGCGAGCACTTCAAGGACCTGTCCGGGTGGATCGCGTCGGTACTGAAACGGGGCAGCGCGCAGGGCCAGTTCACGCTGGATGCCAGCGCCGCTGTCGAAGCAAAATCGCTGATGGCCACCGTGCATGGCGCGATGCTGGCGGCGCGCGCCTTCGGCGATCCAAAGACTTTCCACGCCATCGTGCAGCCGGCATTGACCCGGCTGACCAGGGCAGCCTGATTCCGTGGCGGGCAGTCCGGCTGTCCGCATTTTTTTAAACCATCAACCTACCAACTAGTAGATAGCATATGACGCACAAGATCGCTTCGTCACTTCCCGTTGAATCCCCGGCGCGCCTGCCGCACCGGTCCTCTTGAGAAAGCACATCATGGCACATCCCATCTCCGCGCTCGGCGCCATCCACACCGTCATCAGCCTCGTGCCCTTCGTGGCGGGCATTACCGCCTTCACCCGCCATGGCGCCATCGACACGGCAACGGGGTCCGGCAGGATCTACCTGGCCGGCCTGGTGCTGTCGGTGCTGACATCGTTCGGCCTGTCCAGCACCGGCGGCTTCAATCCCGGCCATGCGCTCGGCATCCTGGCGCTGCTGGCGGCGTTCGGCGGCGTGCTGATTCCCCGGCTCGGCTTCCTGGGACGGCTGCGCCCCTACCTGTCGGCATTCGGCATTTCGTTCAGCTTCTTCCTGCTGCTGGTCCCCGCCATCAACGAAACGCTGACGCGCCTGCCGGCCGCGCAGCCGCTGGCGACCGGACCGGATGCGCCGCTGGTCAAGGGCACGCTGCTGGCGTGGCTGGTCATCTTCCTGGTGGGGGCTACGCTGCAGGTCCGGCTGATCAGGGCCCGCCGCACCCGCTGAGAACGCAGGCCGCAACGAAAACGGGGACGCCATGGCGTCCCCGTTTCTACATCGACAGCGGCATTCAGCCCTTGCCGCCGTCCGGATGGATGGCCAGGTAGGAACCGGCACCGGCACCGGCGCTGAGCAGCCAGCCGGAGAACAGCAGGAACACCAGCAGCATGGCGAACAGCGTGCCCACGCGGCGGCGGTCGGCCGGGTTCTCGAACACGGGCGGCTTGCCGTAATTGACGCCCAGGAAGTACGCGGCAAACACCGTCGACAGGTAATGCATGGCGCCGAACAGCTCGCCCAGCTCGCCCTTGCGCGGGTGATCGATCGTCAGGTGCGACACGGCCACCAGCACGATATAGATCACGGACGGTACCAGCGGCGGCAGGTACAGGCCGAACTTCTCGACGAAGTCGCGGATCGCCGGACGCTTGCGGGCCAGCAGCGGCAGCACGATATTGTGCGTCAGGCCGACGATGGCAATGATCTTCAGCAGGATCGTCTTGTGGATGCTGCCCTTGTCGCCCAGCGCCAGGTTGTGCAGGTTGGTCTCGCCCTGGCGGTTATTGTGGACGAAGAATTCCGGCGTGGCGATGTGCAGGATGCGCTGGAACCAGCTGATCTCTTCCAGCGCGGCCAGTGCCACGATGCCGGACAGGCCGACGAACGCCAGCAGGACCAGGTCGATCTTCGGCGCACGCTGCCAGCGCTCGACCGCGGCGAATGCCAGCAGGCCGGAGGTGACGGCGAAGCACAGGAATTGCGTCCACTCGACGATGCCGTCTTCCACCAGCAGGCGCCACAGCGCGGCCTGGTCGCCGGACCAGTACAGCGCCAGGCCCATCACGAAGATATTGAGGATGACGCCGACCGCGATCACCGGATGTCCATACCACTTGTTCGTTACCACGTATTACTCCCTTACCGTTTGAAGTTGTTCGATACTGCCGCATGCACGGGCACCGGCGCAGATTCGGGTTCCGCCAGCGGCGGCAGCGGGCGGGCGCGCCATCCGGCGACCTGGCGCGCGACGAAGGCGACGGCCGACAGCACGGCCCAGGCCCACAGCAGCGGATCGAGCAGCGCATCCCACAGGTTCCCCGTGGGCAGGCGCAGCAGCGAAAACAGCAGCACGCCGGTCAGCAGCGCCGCCGCCGTGCCGGTGCGGTAGCCGCGCATGATGGCAAACGCGCACGCCGCCGCGGCGGCACAGGCCAGCAGCGGCGCGGCGCGCGCACCGAAGCCGCCGTAGTACAGCCCCAGCGCCAGCACGCCGAACGCGTCGAGATACAGCACCAGGCCGATGGCCGCCAGCGGCAGCGCCAGGCAGGTGGACATCGCCAGCCGCGCGGGCCGGCCATGCCAGCGCGCGTACAGCGACACGACGCTGCAGCCGACCAGCAGGCCGCTCGGATACTGGAAACCCAGCGCCAGGAAATAGGCCGGCGACGCTTCGCCGGGCAACGCCATCACGACGACGGCCGCCGTAACGATGGCCGCCTGCAGGCGGCGCGACAGCGCTGGCGCCAGCATGCGCATCAGCGCGAGCAGCAGCGCGGCCACCACCAGCGCCCAGGCCAGGCGGCCATAGACGATCTGCAGCGCGAGATCGGGCAGGTTCATAGCAGGTCCTTCCCCAGGTTCAGTTTCAGGCGGCGGTGCGCGATGGCCTTGCGCTGGTAGGTGTAAGTGATATGCAGTTCTTCGCCCACCTGGTGCATCGCCGGATACGAGAACTCGTCGCCCGCGCTGCCGCTGACGATATCGGTCAGGCGCCGCCATTTGTGGCCATCCATCGACACCGACAGCGACAGCGTGCTGCGGTCCGACCCGCCTGCCCGCACATGGTTATGCAGCATCAGCAGCGCGCCGCTGGTGAGCCGCAGCACCGCCAGCGACGTGCTCTGGTTGGCCATCTTCATTGCATCCAGGTCTTCCCAGCTTTCGCCGCCATCGCGGCTGAGGGCCTGCTGCACGCGCTGCTCTTCGCCCGCGTCGCGCATCCAGGCGCGCACCTCGGTTGCCGATACCGGCACCAGCGTGGGCTGCAGCGACATCGTGCGCGCGCCGATGCGCGTCACGCGCTGCGGGTTGCCTTCAGCGTCGAACGCCATCAGCATCGGGTACTTGTTGCCGATCTCGAAATACACCGGCAGCCACCAGCCGCCATCGGCCAGCGCGATGGGCGCCGTGCGCACCAGCGTGCTGGTATTGAACACGGGGGACATCGGCAGCACCCGCTTCACCTGGAACGTGGCGCCCTGGTCGTGCGACTGCATCTGCACGATGCGCGCGGCCGCCCAGCCGCCCAGGCCCGTCGCCACGACATACAGGTGGACGGTGCCGTCCACGGCGGTCCATGCCACCGGGTTGCCGATGCGGCGCACGCCGAAGCCGAGCACCTTGCCCAGCGACTCGCGGCTGGCCACTTCCCAGTTGTCGCTCCAGCTGCCGTTCGACCAGCGCGACGCATACACTTTCACGTCCGGCCCGCTCTCGCGGCTGCCGGCCCACCAGAACGAGATCAGGTCGCCGTGCGGCAGGCTGGCCAGCGCACTGGCGTGCGCCGACGGCACGCCTTTCGGCATCGGAATCAGCGCGTGGGATAGCTCGGTGACGGTGACGGCTGCCGGTGCGGCGGCGCCGACGAGTTGCGGCTTGCCGGCGTGCTGGGCAGTGTGCGACCAGCGCCAGGCTTCGGCGGCGGCAGTGCCGGCTACAGCGAGGATGCATGCCAGCGCGACCAGACTTCCGGCGCGCCGTATAGGTGGGCGCAAAGCTCCCATTCTGTCTCCAGGATAGCGGGACATGAAGGAAGCTGACGCTGTGATCCTCTGTCCGGGAATAAATACAGATCCGCGTGGAGTTCGGTGCCCCCGGGATGCGCAATCGAGTTTCGACCGGCGCGTTTGCGCGGACGAAGCTGGTATCCTACAGGAAAAAGTGCGGGAAATGTTGGGCTTGGCCGGGTGGCCAGGCGATAAAACGGCCGTTGTGGCCAATGGGACAATGCTGCGGATGGGGGACATTGCCACCATCCGCAAGGGACTCGACGTTACGGGTTTGCGCAATCCTGGTAGCAATACATGCGCGCCCTCGAGCAGGCGGCGGTGATCACGCCGCGGTCCAGGCAGTCGACGAAGTCCAGGTCGCAGGCAGCCACGCAGGCCGCATATTCATCGGTCGCCGCCAGGGTCCCCAGCGACAGGCCGGCGGAGAAAACAAACAGCGCGAGTTTATTGAGCATGAGCGATTTTTTCACTTAGTCCCCCTTCAAGTCGATGCGCAACGGTCGATGCACAGATCGTGAATACGGGTGCACACCGCGCTGGACGATGTGCCGCGGTCCAGGCAGGCCGCATATGCCGTCTCGCAGGCGTCGGTGCACTCATCCCAGGCAGCATAAACATTGAATGAAATGCCAACGCCCAGCGCGAACATGAACATCATTGTTTTCTTCATCAGATAACTCCAACGGTAGGTCGATGATCAGCGCGCGACGGCCTGCAATGCATCGTCGATCGCTGCCGGTTTAAAACCCGTGATCAGCCGGTCGCCGATCAATATCACCGGCACGGCACTGCCTTTCAGGGCTTTAAATTCTTGCTGCGCCTTGTCCGACACATCCACGTTCAGGTCGGCATAGGCGATCTTGCGTTCATTCAGGTATTGCCGCGTCTTTGCGCAAAATGGGCAGGTGGTGGTGCCGTAGACCACCACGCGGGTTTTACTGTCGGGGAAGTAGGCAGCGTAATCGCCCTGCATATAGGGCTTTTCCAGTAGTTTCGGCACTTTGGCGACGCCGACGCCCACGCCCAGGCCGGCAGCGAGGATTGCGGCATAGACCGCCAGCGACTTTAATTTGGCAAGTATCATCGAATGCCCTCATGCGGATTTTAAATATCCAGCTGCGTTTTCAGTATTTCGCAACCGACGATAAATCGATGATTTCCTTATGTCAAGTAAAAATAAAATAATATTCTTCGCACCCATAAAATAAAAGCGGCGCACGCGCCGCTTTTATTCTGCAATCGATTACTTTCAGCTGTTGTTCACCACCAGCCGCGGTTCGCCGTTCAGGAACTTCGCCTTGATGGATGCCGCGATGCCTTCGGCATCCAGCCCCACGCTGGCCAGCAGTTTCGCCGGGTCGCCGTGGTCGATGAATTTGTCGGGCAAGCCCAGCATCTGCAACGGCTTGACGATGCCCGCCTCAGCCAGCGCCTCGGCCACGGCCGCGCCGGCGCCGCCCATGATGCAGCCCTCTTCCACCGTCACGAGGTAGTCGTGGTCGGCGGCCAGCTGCTTGACCAGTTCCACGTCCAGCGGTTTCACGAAGCGCATGTTCGCCACCGTGGCGTTCAGCTGCTCGGCCGCCTTGACGGACGGCGCCACCATCGAGCCGAACGCCAGGATCGCCACGCGTTCGCCCTTGCGGCGCACTTCGCCCTTGCCCAGGGCTATCGTCGTCAGCGCCGGCGCGATCGTCGCGCCGATGCCGGCGCCGCGCGGGTAGCGCACGGCGGCCGGGCCGGGATACTGGTAGGCAGTGGTCAGCATCTGGCGGCATTCGTTTTCGTCGGACGCCGCCATCACCACCATGTTCGGGATGCAGCGCAGGTAAGCCAGGTCGTAGTTGCCGGCATGCGTGGCGCCATCGGCACCCACCAGGCCGGCGCGGTCCAGCGCGAACGTCACGTCCAGGTTCTGCAGCGCGACATCGTGGATCAGCTGGTCGTAGCCGCGCTGCAGGAACGTGGAATAGATTGCCACGACGGGCTTCAGCGCCTCGCAGGCCAAGCCGGCGGCAAACGTCACCGCGTGCTGCTCGGCGATGCCCACGTCGAAGTAGCGGTCAGGGTATTCGGCGTGGAAGCGCACCATGCCGGAGCCCTCGCGCATCGCCGGCGTGACGCCGATCAGGCGCTTGTCGGCGGCCGCCATGTCGCACAGCCAGTTGCCGAACACCTCGGTGTAAGTGATCTTCGACGGCGGCGCCGGCTTGATGCCTTCGGCCGGATTGAACTTGCCGGTGCCGTGGTACAGGATCGGCTCCGCCTCGGCCAGCTTGTAGCCCTGGCCTTTTTTCGTCACGACGTGGAGGAACTGCGGGCCCTTCAGGTTGCGGATGTTCTGCAGCGTGGGGATCAGCGAGTCGAGGTCGTGGCCGTCGATCGGGCCGATGTAGTTGAAGCCGAACTCCTCGAACATCGTGGCCGGCACGACCATGCCTTTCGCATGCTCTTCCAGCTTCTTCGCCAGTTCCAGCACGGGCGCCGGCAGCACGGACTTGCCGACGTTCTTCGCGGCCGCGTAGAACTGGCCGGACATCAGCCGCGCCAGGTAGCGGTTCAGCGCGCCGACGGGCGGCGAGATCGACATGTCATTGTCGTTCAGGATCACCAGCAGGTTGGTGTCTTCTTCCACGCCGGCATTGTTCAGCGCTTCGAACGCCATGCCGGCCGTCATCGAGCCGTCGCCGATCACGGCGATCGCGTGGCGCTGCTCGCCCTTGATCTTGGCGGCCAGCGCCATGCCCAAGGCGGCGGAGATCGATGTGGACGAGTGCGCGGTGCCGAACGTGTCGTAGCCGCTTTCGGCACGGCGCGGGAAGCCGGAGATGCCGTCCAGCTGGCGCAGCGTGTTGAAGCGGTCGCGGCGGCCCGTCAGGATCTTGTGCGAATACGTCTGGTGGCCCACGTCCCACACGATGCGGTCGTGCGGCGTGTTGAACACGTAGTGCAGCGCGACGGTCAGTTCCACGGTGCCCAGGTTGGACGACAGGTGGCCGCCCGTCTTCGACACGGAATCGAGCAGGAAGCCGCGCAGCTCGTCGGCCAGGGGCTTCAGTTGGTGGCGTTGCAGCTTGCGCAGGTCGGCCGGGTTGTCGATGGTTTCAAGCAGGTTCATTTAAGCCTTCCGCTGCACGATCAGGTCCGCGAGTTCGCGCAGGCGCAGCGCGTCGTCGCCGAACGGCAGCAGCGCAGCATGGGCATCGCGCCGCAGTTGCTCCGCCAGCGCGATCGACGGTTCGAGCCCCAGGATCGATACGTAGGTGGGTTTGTTGTCCGCGGCATCCTTGCCGGCGGTCTTGCCGAGCGTGGCCGAATCGGCCGTGGCGTCGAGCACGTCGTCGACGACCTGGAAGGCCAGGCCGATCGCGCGGCTGTAGTCGTGCAGCGCAGCCAGTTCTTCGTCACTCAGGTCCTTGCCGGCCAGCGCGCCCAGCACGACAGAGGCACGCAGCAGCGCGCCCGTTTTCAGCTGGTGCATCCGCTCCAGCTGTTCCAGCGTCAGGCTGAGGCCCACGCTGTCGAGATCGATCGCCTGGCCGCCGCACATGCCGGCCGAACCGGCCGCATCGGCCAGCAGGCGCACCATCTTCAGCAGCCGTGCCGGCGGCACCGCATTGGCCAAATCAGCGACGCCGGCCAGCACCGCGAACGCCTGCGACTGCAGCGCATCGCCGACCAGCAGCGCAGTCGCTTCGTCGTAAGCCACGTGCACGGTGGGCTTGCCGCGGCGCAGTTCGTCGTCGTCCATGCATGGCATGTCGTCATGAACCAGCGAGTAGGCGTGGATCATTTCCAGCGCAGCAGCGGCGCGCGACAGCGCCTGCGCATCGGCGCCGGTCAGCGCCCCGGCCGCATGCACCAGCAGCGGGCGCACGCGCTTGCCGCCGCCCAGCAGCGCATAACGCATCGCCCCGTGCAGCTTGGCGGGAATGACCGATTCGGCCGGCAAGTAGGCCGACATATCCGCCTCCATTCCAGCCTGGATGCTTTTCATCCAGTCGGCGAAAGCCGGCGTCATTGCGCCGCCTCGTCGCCGTCGGCGAAGGGCTTGAGCATGTCGCCTTCGAGGATCTTCACCTGCGATTCCACCTTGTCCAGCTGGCCCGCGCAGAATTTCACCAGTTCGGAGCCGCGCGCATAGGCGGCAACGGAAGCTTCCAGCGGCAATTGCCCGGACTCCATCTGCGTGACCAGCTGCGCCAGTTCGGCCATCGCTTCCTCGAAGGATGCGGGGGCTGCGGCGCCGTTGCCGGTCTCGCCGTTTATTTTCTTGACCATTATGTAAATCCGACTCAATCGCTAGAGCGTAGCCGCGTATTTTAGAGCAAAGTCACGCTGCCGGTCCAAAAAGGCAAGCTGCACACGTGCAGGACGTGGCAGTTTTCGCCATGGTCCACGCCCGGGGCGCCGGCATGGGCCGTGCCCGCTTGCGCGGGCCAGATTTATCGGCAGAGGAACGTCATCCACGCTATAATCGCCGGTTCTGTCCGAAATACCGATTTTATTCTCTGATTTCAGGTCTTTGCGGATTCTGTCTCTTCTTGGTTGCAGCACTTTAAATTAAGGGGGGTTGGGATGTCCGATCTGGGTACCCACACCAGGCTGGCGCGTTCGAACGCGCAACTTCCGGTCCACGTCTATTTTGACGAAGCGCTACTGCAGCGTGAAATGCAGCAATTATTCAAGAATGGCCCCCGCTATGTGGGCCACGAACTGATGGTGCCGAATGCCGGCGACTTCACCACGCTTGCCGCGGAAAACGAAGGCCGCATGCTGGTCCGTAACGCGCAGGGTATCGAGCTGCTGTCCAACGTCTGCCGTCACCGCCAGGCGCTGATGTTCAATGGGCGGGGCAATGCGAACACCATCGTCTGCCCGCTGCACCGCTGGACGTACGACCTGAAGGGGGAACTGATCGGT
>DKJA01000117.1:0-37785 GCA_002454505.1 Oxalobacteraceae bacterium UBA6704 | reverse complement strand
AGGGGGAACTGATCGGTGCGCCGCACTTCCCGGAAACCCCTTGCCTGAACCTGCCGAAAGCGCCGCTGCAAAGCTGGAACGGCCTGCTGTTCGAGCAGAACGGCTACAACGTGATGGAGAAGCTGAAGGACCTGTCGGTCACGAAGGACCTGGACTTCACCGGCTACATGCTCGATCACGTCGAGGTGCACCACTGCGACTACAACTGGAAGACGTTCATCGAGGTCTACCTCGAGGACTACCACGTGGAACCGTTCCATCCGGGCCTGGGCGGCTTCGTGTCGTGCGACGACCTGCGCTGGGAATTCGGCGCGGACTACAGCGTGCAGACGGTGGGCGTCAACCGCGGCCTGCAGAAATCCGGCTCGCCCGCCTACCAGCGGTGGCAGGAGCAGGTGCTCAAGTTCCGCAAGGGCGAAGCACCGCCGTACGGTGCGATCTGGCTGACGCTGTACCCGAACATCATGGTCGAGTGGTATCCGCACGTGCTGGTGGTGTCGACGCTGTGGCCGGATGGCCCGGGCCGCACGAAGAACGTGGTGGAGTTCTACTACCCCGAGGAGATCGTGCTGTTCGAGCGCGAGTTCGTCGAGGCGGAGCGCGCCGCCTACATGGAAACCTGCGTCGAGGACGACGAGATCGGCCTGCGCATGGATGCCGGCCGCAAGATCCTGCTGGATCGCGGCGAGAACGATGCCGGGCCGTACCAGTCGCCGATGGAAGACGGCATGCAGCACTTCCACGAATGGTACCGAAGCAGGATCGACGTATAAATCATATAAACAACAAGGGGACAGATCCGGATCGCAACGGACTGTCCCCTTGGTTTTTCAGTCAAGGATAGCAATGCAATCGCTCTGGATGTTGTTCGCCAGCTTCATGTTCGCCGCCATGGGCGTGTGCGTGAAACTCGCCTCGGATATGTTCACCACGTCGGAAATCGTGATGTATCGCGGGATCGTCGGCGTCACCATGCTGGGCGCGCTGATCTGGTTCCAGGGCGGCACGCTGCGCACGCGCTTTCCCGGCAAGCACCTGTGGCGCAGCATCATCGGCGTGATCTCGCTGTGGCTGTGGTTCTTCTCGATCGCCAAGCTGCCGCTGGCCACGGCGATGACGCTGAACTACCTGTCGCCGATCTGGATCGCCGTGTGGCTGTTCGCCCATGGCTGGTGGCACGCCAAGAACAAGGTTGCCTGGCCGCTGCTGGTGGCGGTGGCGATGAGCTTTGTCGGCGTCGTGCTGCTGCTGCAGCCGGCCTTCCAGTCGGACCTGCTGGTGTATGCGTTCGTCGCGATCGGCTCGTCGATCCTGACGGCGATGGCCTATATGCAGGTGCGCGAACTGGGCCTGGCCGGCGAGCCGGAATACCGCGTGGTGTTCTACTTCGCGCTGACCAATATCGTGGCCGGCTGGCTGGGGCACACGCTCGAGACGAAAAGCGTCACCGATTTCCACCCGCTGGACAATGGCCATGGCTTCCTGCTGCTGCTCGGGATCGGCGTATTTGCCACCGTGGCGCAGGTGGCGATGACGCGCGCCTACCGCCTCGGCAACACGCTGGTGGTGGCCAACCTGCAGTACACCGGCATCGTGTTCTCCAGCGCGTGGGGCGTGCTGGTATTCGCCGATTCGTTCGACTGGCACAGCTGGCTGGGCATCGCCATCATCCTCGCGTCCGGCATGGCCGCGACGTTCTACAATACCCGCAATACCGCGCGCGGCAAGGCCGTCGAAAAAACCGATCCGATCGCCAGCGAGGTGTGATTTCTTCCGAGGAGATGGCATGTTCAAGACCCTGATCGACGCCGCCGCGCTGGCGCAGCATGTGACCGACCCGCGCTGGGTCATCGTCGACTGCCGGCACGACCTGATGAACGCCGCCTGGGGCCGCGAAGCCTATGCGGCGGGGCACATCCAGAACGCGCAATTCGCCAGCATCGACGATGACCTGTCCGGCGCGAAGCTGGGCGCGGACGGCGCCTTCCGCGGCCGCCACCCGCTGCCGGACCGCGCGGCGCTGATCGCATCCCTGCGCCGCCTCGGCATCGACGACGACACGCAGGTCGTCGCCTACGACGCCCACGGCGGCATGTTTGCCGCCCGCCTGTGGTGGCTGCTGCGCTGGATCGGCCACGGCGCGGTGGCCGTGCTGGATGGCGGCCTGCCCGCCTGGGAATCAGCCGGCCAGCCGCTGGTGACGCCGGTCGCCCCGCGCGCGCCGGGCAGGATTGCCGAGCGGCCGTCGCTGACGAAGACGGTGGCGGTGGAGGATGTGGTGGCGAACCTGTCGTCGCAAACCCGCACGGTGGTCGACGCCCGCGCCAACGACCGCTTCCGCGGCGAGAACGAAACCATCGACCCGGTCGGTGGCCACATCCCCGGCGCGAAGAACCGCTTCTTCAAGGACAACCTGCAGGCCGACGGCCGCTTCAAGCCCGCCGCGCAGCTGAAGCAGGAGCTGGCGCCCCTGTTCGCCTCGGCCGACAAGGCCATCATGCAATGCGGCTCCGGCGTAACCGCCTGCCACAACCTGCTCGCGCTGGAAATCGCCGGCCTGCCGGGCGCCTCGCTGTACCCCGGCTCGTGGTCCGAGTGGTGCGCGGTGCCGGAACGCCCCGTCGCAACTGGCGCCTAAAATAGGGACAGACCCTGTTTTATAAGAAACTTTCCTATAAAACAGGGGCTGTCCCTATTTATTGAAGCTTTTTTCCCCGGGCGGCAATGATGATCCATTCACAACGGCCAGGGCCATCGAAGCATCACGTTTCCCATCCCAATAAAATCAATGATTTGGAAATTGGGGACAGACCCTGTTTTTCGGGAAACTTTCCTGGAAAACAGGGTCTGTCCCTATTTTTAGTGGCGACCGGTGAGGAAGAGGACGATGCACACGCCCAGCGCGATCAGCACGATCTGCGGGATGGTTTCCTTCAGTGTGGCGCGGCGCTGCATCTGCGGCATCAGGTCGCTGACGGCGATGTAGATGAAGCCGGATGAGGCGAATACCAGTACGTACGGAATCAGGTTGCTGGCGTGGTCCAGCGTGTAGTAGCCCAGCAGGCCGCCGGCCACGGCCAGCAGGCTGCACAGCAGGTTGTAGACGTAGGCCCGGGTGCGCGAGAAGCCGGCGTTGAGCAGCACGATGAAATCGCCGATCTCCTGCGGGATCTCGTGCGCGATGATGGCCACGCCGGTGACGATGCCCAGCTGCGGGTCGGCCAGGAACGCGGCGGCGATCAGGATGCCGTCCGTGAAATTGTGCATGCCGTCGCCCAGCAGGATCATCCAGCCGGCGCGGCCCGCCTCGTGCTTGTCGTGGCCGTGCGCGTGGTGGTGGCCGTCGCCCTCGTGGTGGTGCGAGTGGCGCAGGATGGCGAACTTTTCCAGCATGAAGAACGCCAGCAGCCCGGCCAGCAGCACGCCGAACAGCGTGCGCGGGTCGGCGCCCGACTCGAACGCTTCCGGCAGCGCGTGCAGCAGCGACGTGGACAGCATGATGCCCACCGACAGGCTGACCATGCGTTCGACGACGCGCGACAGCAGCGTGAACGAGAACACGGCTGCCGCGGAGATGCTGACGACACCGGCGAGCGTGGTCGCCAGCAAAATGGAAATGAGTACCGGATCGATTTTAAGACCTCTTGTTGCGGGGCGCGCCGGGGACATGCTGCGGCGCGCAAACCGGGCATTTTACCGCCCGGCTCGCTGTTTTGCTGGAATCACGTTTGCAGGCTTGAATCCGGGGACAGTCCCCAAACGAGAGAACCGGGGACAGTCCCCTGCCGTCTGTGGCTGAAAATCACGCCACGCCGTGCTGCTTGAGCCATTCGAGCGCGCGCTTCCAGCCTTCCTTCGCATCCGCCTCGACATAGCTCGGGCGGTAGTCGGCATGGAAGGCGTGGCCGGAATTTTCAAAGACGACGAAGGTGGAGCCGGACGAGCCCTTGGCCAGCTCCGCCTTCATCTTTTCGATGGATTCGAGCGGGATGCCGGTGTCCTTCGCGCCGTACAGGCCGAGGATCGGCGTCTTCAGAGCCGCAGCCACGTCGACTGGATGCCTGGCCTGATTGGCGGTGGCTTCTCCTACCAACCTCCCGTACCACGCCACGCCCGCCTTGACGGCCGGGTTGTGCGCCGCGTACAGCCACGTGATGCGGCCGCCCCAGCAGAAGCCGGTGATGGCCAGCTTGTCGGCCGAGCCGCCGTTCTGCTTCGCCCACGCGACGACGGCATCGAGATCCCGCATCACCTGGATGTCCGGCGTCTTGCTGATGATGTTCTTCTGCAGCTCGGCGATCGACGGTTCCTTTTGCGGATCGCCCTGCCGCGCGAACAGGTTCGGCGCCAGCGCCAGGTAGCCCTGCTTGGCGAAGCGGCGCGCCACGTCGGCGATATGCTCGTGCACGCCGAAGATCTCCGAAATCACCAGAATGACGGGCAGGCCCGTCTTGCCGGCCGGCTGCGCGCGGTACACGGGCACCGCGTAGCCGTCGACGGTCACCGTGACCATGCCGGCCGTCAGGCCGTCGCTGTCCGTCTTGATGACGTTCTGCGCGTTCACCGGCAGCACGGCGGCGGCAAAGCCGGTGCCCAGCGCGGCTTTCAGCAGGTCGCGGCGGGTGATGCCTTCCGCTTCGCCGATCAGGCTGGCGGCGTCGTTGTGCAGGTCTTTCATGCGAGCTCCTTGAGTTGGACGACGGATGGGGACTGTCCCCGGCTTTTCGGGGACTGTCCCCTGTTCTGTTTTTCGGCTGGCTTGCTAACGTCAAAAACAACAGAGTGCGCGGAAGCGCACTGACAACGCATGCGTTGTCAGTGCGCTTCCTCCCAATTCTTCCCGACGCCCACCTCGGCGACCAGCGGCACCTTCAACTGCGCCACGCCGGCCATCAGCTGCGGCAGCGTCTCGCGCACCAGCGCCAGCTCGTCGTCCGGCACTTCGAGCACCAGTTCATCGTGCACCTGCATGATCATGCGGGATTTCAGCTGTTCCTTCTCCAGCCAGTCCTGCACGGCGATCATCGCCAGCTTGATCAGATCGGCCGCCGTGCCCTGCATCGGCGCGTTGATGGCGGCCCGTTCGGCGCCCTGCCGGCGCGGACCGTTCGGCGAATTGATCTCGGGGAGCCACAGGCGCCGGCCGAACACGGTCTTCACGTAACCGTTCGCCTTAGCTTCCAGGCGCGTCTCGTCCATATACTGCTTGACGCCGGAAAAGCGCTGGAAGTAACGGTCGATGTAGTTCTGCGCCGCGGTGCGGTCGATGCCCAGGTTGGCGGCGAGGCCGAAGGCGCTCATGCCGTAGATCAGGCCGAAGTTGATCACCTTGGCGTAGCGGCGCTGTTCGTTGTCCACGTCGGCCGGCGCCACGCCGAAGATCTCGGCGGCGGTGGCGCGGTGAATGTCCACGCCGTCGGCAAACGCGCGCAGCATCGCCGCGTCGCCGGAGATGTGCGCCATGATGCGCAGCTCGATCTGCGAATAGTCGGCCGACACGATATGGCTGCCTTCCGGCGCGATGAACGCTTCGCGGATGCGGCGCCCTTCCGCCGTGCGGATCGGGATGTTCTGCAGGTTCGGATCGCTCGATGCGAGACGGCCCGTCACCGCCACGGCCTGCGCGTAGTTCGTGTGCACGCGGCCCGTGGCCTGGTTGATCATCTTCGGCAGCTTGTCCGTGTACGTCGATTTCAGCTTGGCCATGCCGCGGTATTCCAGCAGGATCTTCGGCAGCGGATAATCCTCGGCCAGCTTCTGCAGCACTTCCTCGTCGGTGGACGGCGCGCCGGACGGCGTCTTCTTCACCACCGGCAGCTTCAGCTTGTTGAAGAAGATCTCGCCGATCTGCTTCGGCGAACCCAGGTTGAACGGGCCTTCCGCCAGCTCGTAGGCCTTCTGTTCCAGTTCGACGATGCGCGCACCCAGTTCATTGGACTGCGTGGCCAGCAGGTTCGCGTCGATCAGCACGCCGTTGCGTTCGATCTTCTGCAGCACGACGGCGGTCGGCAGTTCGATGCTCTGGTAAATCTTCGTCAGGCCTTCGTCGCCCGTCACGTGGCCGTGCATGGCCAGGTGCAGGCGCAGCGTGATGTCGGCATCTTCCGCCGCGTAGTCGGTGGCGCGCTGCACTTCCACCTGGTCGAAGCAGATCTGGCTGGCGCCCTTGCCGCACACTTCCTCGAACGCGATGGTCTTGTGGTTCAGGTGGCGCATCGCCAGGCTGTCCATGTCGTGCGTGCGGTGCGATTCGAACACGTACGACTGCAGCAGCGTGTCGTGCACCACGCCGCGCAGCGTCACGCCGTGGTTGGCGAAGATGTGCGCGTCGTACTTGAGGTTCTGGCCCAGCTTCGGCTTGCTCGGATCTTCCAGCCAGCCTTTCAGCTTCTCCAGCACCAGCTCACGCGACAGCTGATCGGGCGCGCCGGCATAACGGTGCGCCACCGGGATGTAGCAGGCGATGCCCGGCTCGGTGGCCAGCGAGATGCCGACCAGCTCCGCCGTCATCGGCTCCAGCGACGTGGTCTCGGTATCGACCGACACCAGCTCCGCCTTGACTATCTTTTCGATCCACTCATCGAGCTGCGCTTCCGTCATCACCAGGTCGTACTTGACGTTGACCGGTGCGGCAAACATGTCGCCCGTCGCGCCTTCCGGTGCGGACGGCCCGGTCTGGCCCGGCACGGACGGCGACGGCGTCACGCCTTTCAGCTCGCGCAGCAGCGTCTTGAAACCATATTTGGTGAAGAAGGTCAGCAGCGAAGCGGCATCTTCTTCGCGCGCCACCAGCGATTCGGTAATCGACATCATGTGCTGCGCCAGGTCGCAATCCGTCTTCACGGTGATCAGCTCGCGCCCCTTTGGCAGCCACGGCAGCGCCTCGCGCAGGTTGGCGCCGACAGCGCCGGTGATCTTGTCGGCATTGGCGATCACGCCATCGAGGCTGTCGTATTGCGTCAGCCATTTGACGGCCGTTTTCGGGCCGCACTTGGCCACGCCGGGCACGTTGTCGACGGTATCGCCGATCAGCGTCAGGTAATCGATGATGCGGTTCGGCGGCACGCCGAACTTGGCCAGCACGCCCGCCTCGTCGAGCTTCTCGTTGCTCATCGTATTGATCAGCGTGACATGCGGCGTCACCAGCTGCGCCAGGTCCTTGTCGCCGGTGGACACGATGACGTCCATGCCGTTCTTTTCGGCGGCGACGGACAGCGTGCCGATCACGTCGTCGGCCTCGACGCCGTCCACCATCAGGATCGGCCAGCCCATCGCCTTGACGGCTTCGTGGATCGGCTCGATCTGCAGCGACAGGTCGGATGGCATCGACGGCCGCGTGGCCTTGTATTCCGGGTACAGGTCGTCGCGGAAGGTTTTACCTTTCGCATCGAACACGCAGGCGATGTAGGCGGCCGGGTAATCGGCGCGCAGGCGGCGCAGCATGTTGACCATGCCGTGCATGGCGCCGGTCGGATGGCCGTCCGGGCTGCGCAGGTCGGGCAGCGCGTGGAAAGCACGGTAGAGATAGCTGGAACCGTCCACCAGCAGCAGAGTCTTTTGCATGAGTCGCGGCCGGACGAACGCCCGGCGAATTAGGAATGATACGGAGTGATGATACGAATCAGTCATTATCGCAGAGTTTGACGGGGGACGATTCGTGGGCCGCGGTGGCAAATCCGCCCGCATGGCAAGCGGAAACCCGTGTCTGTTTGTTACAATGGTCCAACCGTCAAAAAAAGGCTCTTACCATGCGCGCTCCGAACGTCACCGCCCTCCTGCTTGCTTCTTCGCTGGCCCTGGCCGCGGGTACCGCCGCCGCGCAGTCCAGCGTGCCGTCCGATGCGCCGCCGAAGCTGGAAACGGTGCAGGACGGCGACACCCCGATCACCGTCACGCCGCGCACGACCCGCGAGAACGGCACCACCGCCGTCAAGCGCGAAGGCGGCCAGATCAAGGAAGAAACCGTTCATTCGGGCGGCAGCACGTACACCGTCAAGCCGGCCAACCAGAACAGCACGCAGCTGCGCGGCGATGCCGGCGGCCCGCAGGTCCGCGGCGCGCAGTGGACGGTGATGGAATTCGACCTCAACAAGAAACAGAAGCAGCGCAGCGCCGATGCCGCCGCAGCCGCCGAGAATGCCGAGGATGCGGCGCCCCCGCCGCCAGCCCGCTGACGCGGACCGACCACAGCCCGGCACGCCGGGCTATTTTCTGAACACTCTCCCCACTACTCATGGCAGTCTTTACCTCGGTCAGCCTGGACGACATCCAGCCCTGGATCGCGCAATTCCCCCTCGGCCGCGCCGTGGCGCTGAAAGGCATCGCCTCCGGCATCGAAAACAGCAATTTCTTCCTGACCACGGAGCGCGGCGAGTACGTGCTGACGATCTTCGAGAACCTGTCGTTCGAGCAACTGCCGTTCTACCTGCAGCTGATGCGGCACCTGGCCGGCCACGGCGTGCTGGTGCCGGCGCCCGTACCGAACGATGCGGGCGAGCTGTGCGTGCCGCTGCACGGCAAGCCGGCCGCCATCGTGTCGAAGCTGGAAGGCAGTTCGCAGATGGCTCCGCAACCGGTGCATTGCGCCGCCGTCGGTGCGATGCTGGCCCGGATGCATCTTGCCGGCAAGGACTTCCCCTTGCATCAACCCAATCTGCGCGGCATCGCGTGGTGGCACCATGCGGCGCCGGCCGTGCTGCCCCGCCTGTCCGAGGCGGAAGCCACGTTGCTGCGCGCCGAAATGCACTTCCAGGAAGCTTTCCACGGCTGCGACCTGTACAAGCGGCTGCAGCACGGTCCCGTCCATGCCGACCTGTTCCGCAATAACGTGATGTTCGACGGCGACCGCCTGACCGGCTTCTTCGACTTTTATTTCGCCGGCTGCGACACGTGGCTGTTCGACGTGGCCGTCACCGTCAACGATTGGTGCATCGACCTCGACACGGGCGTGCTCGACGTTGCCCGCGTGCGTGCACTGATCGATGCCTACCACGCCGTGCGCCCGTTCACCGCGGACGAGCACCGCGCCTGGCAACCGGCGTTGCGGGCCGGCGCGCTGCGCTTCTGGCTGTCGCGGCTGTACGACCTGCACAAGCCGCGCGAGGCGGAAATCCTCACGCCGCACGATCCCGCCCATTTCGAGCGCATCCTGCGCGAACGTATCGCCGTCGCGGCGCCGGAGCTGCCCGCATGAGCCAACGTAATGCAAGTGCCGGCTGGGCCTGGATCAAGCAGGGCTTCGGCATGCTGCGCAAACAGCCCGGCGAGCTGTCGACGATGCTGATGGGCTATATGTGCGCGCTGCTGGTGTTCAGCCTGATCCCGCTGATCGGCCCGCTGCTGCCGGCGCTGCTGATGCCGATGCTGTCGGTGGCGTTCATGCGCGCCGGCGCCCATATCGAGCTGGGCCGGCGGGCCATGCCGTCGCTGCTGCTGTCGGGCTTCCGGCAGCCGGTCCTGAAGCCGCTGCTGGCGCTCGGCTTCGTCAACCTCGTCGTCATGGGGCTGGCGATCGCCATCTTCCTGGGCGTCAACGACGGCACCTACGTGAAGGTCGTCACCGGCGAACTGGCCCGCGATGCCGAGGAAGTGCGCAACTCGAACTTCGGCACGTCGCTGCTGTCCGCGCTGCTGTTCTACGTGCCGTTCGGCATGGCGCTGCTGTTCGCGCCGGCCCTCGTCTACTGGCAGAAGATGGCTGTCGGCAAGGCGATCTTCTACAGCTTCTTTGCCGTCATCCGCTCGCTGAAATCGTTCCTCGTGTTCATCCTGTGCTGGTTTGCGATCCTGATCGTGCCGGCCCAGATCGTGGCGATGCTGTTCGGCCGCACATCGTTCGGCGTGTTCCTGATGGTGCCGCTGTCGCTGATCCTGACCGTGGTGCTGCAGTGCTCGTTCTACGCCAGCTACCGCGACATCTTCGGGCTGCCGGACAACGAAAACGAGCCGGAAAAGCCGGCCGTCCCGCCCGCCGAATAACGGCTGACCGGGCGGCGGCGCGAGCCTTCGCCCGGTATAATGAGGGGATGCAGAATCTCCTCCACAATCTCAATCCCGAACAACTCGCCGCCGTCACGCTGCCGCCGCAGAACGCCCTGATCCTGGCGGGCGCCGGTTCGGGCAAGACGCGCGTGCTGACCACGCGCATCGCGTGGCTGATCCAGACGGGCCAGGTGTCCCCGGCCGGCGTACTGGCCGTCACCTTCACCAACAAGGCGGCGAAAGAAATGCTGACCCGCCTGTCGGCCATGTTGCCGATCAATACACGCGGCATGTGGATCGGCACCTTCCACGGCCTCTGTAACCGCCTGCTGCGCACGCACTACCGCGATGCCGCCCTGCCCCAGTCGTTCCAGATCCTCGACACGCAGGACCAGCTGTCGATGATCAAGCGCCTGCTGAAGGCAAACAATGTGGACGACGAGAAGTTTCCGCCGAAGACGGTGATGTACTTCATCAACAACCACAAGGACCAGGGCCTGCGCGCATCGAAGATCGAGGCGTACGATGCGGTCGAACGCAAGATGGTCGAGCTGTACCAGATGTACGACGATCAGTGCCAGCGCGAAGGCGTCGTCGATTTCGCCGAGCTGCTGCTGCGCACCTACGAGCTGCTGGAACGCAACCAGCCGCTGCGCGAGCATTACCAGCAGCGCTTCCGCCACATCCTCGTCGACGAGTTCCAGGATACGAACAACCTGCAATACGCCTGGCTGAAGCTGCTGGCGGGCCACGGCACGGGCCACGGCGGCGCGCTGTTCGCGGTGGGCGACGACGACCAGAGCATCTACGCCTTCCGCGGCGCGAACGTGGGCAATATGTCGGCGTTCGAGGCCGAATTCAGCGTGAAGAACCTGATCAAGCTGGAGCAGAACTACCGCTCGCACGGCCACATCCTCGATTCGGCCAATATGCTGATCGCGAACAACAGCCGCCGCCTGGGCAAGAACCTGCGCACGGACGCGGGCCACGGCGAGCAGGTGCGCGTGTACGAAGCCTCGTCGGACCTGCAGGAAGCGCAGTGGATCGTCGAGGAAGCCAAGAGCCTGATCGCGGAAGGCGCATCGCGCAGCGAGATCGCCGTGCTGTACCGGTCGAACGCGCAGTCGCGGGTGATCGAGCACGCGCTGTTCTCGGCCGCGCTGCCTTACCACGTGTATGGCGGCCTGCGCTACTTCCAGCGCGCCGAGGTCAAGCACGCGATCGCCTACCTGCAGCTGATGGACAATCCGCACAACGATTCCGCCTTCCTGCGCGTGGTGAATTTCCCTACCCGCGGCATCGGTGCGCGCACGCTGGAGCAGTTGCAGGGCGCGGCCGAATCGTACGGCATCTCGCTGTATGCGGCGGTGCCTTACATGGTCGGCAAGGCCGGCTCGTCGCTGGCGGCGTTCGTCAAGCTGGTCGAAGGCGTGCGCTTCGAGACGCAGCAGATGGCACTGCCGGAACTGGTGCGCATCACGCTGGAAGGCAGCGGCTTGCTGGCCCATTACGCGGCCGAGAAGGAAGGCGCCGATCGCGTGGAGAATCTGGAACAGATGGTCAGCGCGGCCACGCAGTTCGTGTCCGAAGAAGGCTATGGCCACGGCGCACCGGCGCACGTGGGGCCGCCGGCGGAAGCGCAGGCAGGCGAGGCGATCGTCAATGCGGACGGCATCGAGATCCTCGATGCGGATGCGCCGCTGGCCACCGTGATGTCGCCGCTGTCGGCCTTCCTGTCGCATGCATCGCTGGAAGCGGGCGACAACCAGGCGCAGGCCGGCCAGGAAGCGCTGCAACTGATGACGGTGCACTCGGCGAAAGGCCTGGAGTTCGACAACGTGTTCATCACGGGCCTGGAAGAAGGCCTGTTCCCGCACGAGAGCAGCGCCAAGGAGGAAGGCGGCGTCGAGGAAGAACGGCGGCTGATGTACGTGGCCATCACGCGCGCCCGCAAGCGGCTGTACATGTGCTTCTGCCAGACGCGCATGCTGCACGGCCAGACGCGCTACAACATGAAGTCCCGCTTCTTCGACGAGCTGCCGGAGGAATCGCTGAAGTGGCTGTCGCCGCGCGTGCAGTCGCACTGGTTCGCCAACAAGAAGGCCAGCTGGGAAGACGCGAAGCTCAGTGGCCAGGTCGGCGGCGGCTCGGACAACGCGATCGCCCAGCGCATCACGCAGAAGTCGTCCAACGGCGCCGGCTGGCGCATCGGCGAATCCGTCGCCCACGGCAAGTTCGGCGAAGGCGTGATCGTCAACCTGGAAGGCAGCGGCACGAATATGCGCGCCCAGATCAACTTCGGCAGCGCGGGGATGAAGGTGCTGGACCTGTCGGTCGCCAAGCTGGAGCGGCTGGGCCGGTAAAAAGTTGCCGTAAAAATGGGGACAGACCCCATTTTTCGAGAAACATTTCTCGGAAAATGGGCGGTCCGCCGATGCGGTCTGTCCCCATTTTTTAGCCGGCCTTGCTGCCGAGGGGCTCGGCCTTGCCGTCGCGCAGGGCGTCCTTCAGCAGCGCGCGGGTGGTCTTGTCGGCGTCGCGGCTCAGGCGGCCCTGTTCGCGGCCCAGTTCGCCCAGCTTGCGGCCCAGGTCGCGCATCGGCTGCTGCACCTCGTCCATCTGGCGGCGCAGCGCTTCCGCGGGGGCGCGGTTGCTGTCGAGCTTTTCATGCCGCTGCGCCATCGTGGCGGACAGCCGCGCCATCTGCTGGTTCAGCGGCTCCATCTGCTGCTGGATCGCTTCCATCCGGCTCTGCAGCGATGCCCGGCGCGAGCTGCTCTGTTCATCCTTCAGCTCGTCGGCAAGCGTGCCCAGCTTGCGGCCCAGGCGGTCCTGGACGCGGCTCACTGCCGCCAGCTCGCGTTCGGTACTGCGCTGCCGGTCGTCCAGCGCGGCTGCCGCCATCTTCGCGCCGAATTCCGCGCTCAGCGTGCCCATCTGCTTGCCGTAAGCATCCATCTGTTTGCTGTACTGGTCCATCTCGGCGCCCTTCTGTTCCGACGGTACCCAGGCGGCGCGGACTTTGGCGACGATCGCCGGGTCGGTCACGACATAGCTCTTGCCGTCGCGCTTGAACCAGACGAAATCGTCCTTGCACGTCTGCTTGAATTTCTTCAGCTCGCCCAGGTCGCCCGTATCCATCGCCGAGACACGCGTGCGCTCGCTGCCACCCCGGACGATGGCGTACGACTCGCGCGTATCGCCGTACGTGATATTGAAATGGTAACCGTCCAGGCCGGCGGGTGGGGCCGGCGGTGCCGGTGGCGCGGGCGTGACGAGCATCGCGACGGGCGGTGCCGGCGGGGCCGGCGGGGCCTTGGGTACCATCGGAGCAACCGGCGCTACAGGCGCTACCGGCGCTACGGGCGCGACAGGTGCAGCAAGCGCCATGGGCTCGGCTGGCGCGGCGGGAGCGGCAGGCGGTGCGGGCGGCACCTCCCACTGGCCGTCGTCGTGCAGCTCGGCTGCCGGGGCGGCATCCGCTGCTGGAGCCGGGTCGGCCGCCGGCGCAGCATCCGCCACGGGAGCGGCTTCGGCAACCACCGCGGCCGCGGGCATGGCAACGGCAACCGCAGCCGCCTGCGGCTGCGCATGGGCATACAGCATCACGCAGGCCGTGCACAGGCCCAGCAGCGGTGCGGCCATCTTCCAGCTGAGCGGTTGCGCGGCGGGGCGCACCAGGCGTTTGATACGTGACATGAGATCTCCTCCGTGCGCCGCAGGGGCGAAATGCGATGTGGAGAACTGGAACTTGTCCAGTTCGGCAAGGGCCAGTGCCAGCCGGCGCGGTTCGCCCAGCACGCCGGCCGCCAGGTCGTCGGCGATCTGCTCCCGCTCGGCGCGGATGCGTTTGCTCAGCTGCCACACGCTCGGGTGATAGAACAGCAGCACCTCGATCGCGCTCTGCACGAGATTGGCCAGGTAATCGTGGCGACGGATGTGCGCCAGTTCGTGGGCCAGCAGCGCTTCCAGCAATTGCGGCGGCATGCCGGTGACGAGCGACGCGGGCAGCAGCACCATCGGCCGCCAGCAGCCGGCCGTCAGCGGGCCTTCCAGGTCTTCCGCCGAAACGCCGAGCCGGATCGGCCGGGCGATGCCGAAGCGCTGCGCCAGCGCATCGAGCCGCCGCTGCCATTCCACGTGCGGCGTGCAATGGTTCGGCAACGTGCGCTGCCGGACCCACTGCAGGCCCAGCGACAACCGTACCGTCATCAGCGCCGCGCCGCAGGCCCACAGCAGCACCAGCCACGGGATCTCCCGGCGCAGCAGGTATTCGAGCGACGTCAACCCGTCCGCATCCACCAGCGCCGGCACCGCCACGCCGGGAATCGCACCGGCACCGACGGCGCCCAGCAGCGGATCGAGCGGCACGGGCATCGTGTAGCCGGTGTGCTGCGCTTCCAGCATGCGCCACGCGATGCTGCCCAGCGGCAGCGCGGCACACAGCAGCAGCGCCCCGCAGGCAACGGCATAACGGGCCTGCGGCCGGGCGTTGCGCAAGCCGTGCAGCGCCAGCATCGCCAGCCACCCGATCAGGAGGCCCTGCCACAGGAAGTGCAGCAGCGACCAGCCGATGGCGGGAATCAGGGTATCCAGAGGGCCGTTCATGGCGCACCGGCAATGGTGTGGTTCGCTTGTGGGCAAGTCATGGCACGGCTCCTCGTTGGCTGGTCGGATCAAGCATAAAATATCTAGAAAGACTTGTCTAGAACTTTTTGTCTACATCGGGACGATGTGGCGAAGGTGCACTTTAGACAAGCGATCGAACCGCCGGCGGGGATTTGCGACGGACTGCGGATTGGCGGGAATGGGCTGCGCAAAGCGCTCCGCACGGCATTGGTTGCCGATACCACGATCGCACTTACGAACTGCCCTGCTCCGTCAGTTTTACGTACTGGATGTTCAGCGTAACCATTTCGCTGTAACGCAGCACGAACGAATCGCCATCGACCGGGTAGAACCGGTCTGCTGGCGTGACGCCTGCCTCCGGACCAGGCTTGTCGTTTTCGATGGGCCGGCGCGCTACGCCCTGCAGCACGACGCGGTCGAGCTGCCCGTCCGGATCGACGCGGAATTCGTCGAGCACGCCGACGTAGAGCACGGCACCCTTGCCGACTTCGACGATTGCCGAAACGACGATCAGATCCGGTGCGTCATTCCGTGCAAAGTCGGCACCAGTCAGAAGGTAGTACCACGGCGCGTCGTGGAAGCGGAACAGCGGGCCGAACGGCGACGAGCCGCGATCCAGCCGGTAGCGGGAAATGGCCGAACGCAGCGCGGCCGGCACGGCATAGGAGGCAAACAGCAAAGTGCAGAAGTAAGTCGCGATCCAGCGGAAATGTTCGCCCACGGCGACGGCCGCCTCGATCTGGCTGGCGGGCGCGGACGATAACAGTTTCAGCAGCACTAACGGTTCGAAACGTCGTTCGCAGCACAGGAAGGCGATGGACAGCCAGGCGAGATGCACGACAAGTGCCCACAGGACAGCCTCGGCCGCGACCTGCCCGAACGGCGAAAAATCCAGGGATGTGCGCTCGGCCCGCTTCAGGCGGGCGCGAAAAATGAATCCGGGAAGGAGAACCAGAAAGACGATGAGCGCAGGAAGAGCTACGTTCATCGAACAGCCGCTAAGCTGCCTTAGCCTTCGGTACGATCATCGCTTCGATCCGCTTGCCGTTGCGGTCGCGGATGACGAACTTGTCGGTGTTGCCGTGCCGCGATACCTGATCGGCGCGTGCTTCGCGCACCAGGAACTGGCGCAACTGATCCCGCGTGGCGGGATCGGCCAGGAGGTCGGAAGCAAGCTGGCTTTTGAGGGCTTTCATGCTTTCACTATGCCATAAAAATCGCCGGAATACGAGAAAGCGTGCGAGCTGTCGCGCTGACCATGATCACGAGCGGCCGCGGCCGCTCGTCCCGCCGTCAATACATCACGACGGAGCGGATCGACTCGCCCTTCTTCATCAGGTCGAAGCCTTCGTTGATCTGCTCCAGGCTGAGCTTGTGGGTGATCAGGTCGTCGATATTGAGCTTGCCGTCCATGTACCAGTCGACGATCTTCGGCACGTCGGTGCGGCCGCGCGCGCCGCCGAAGGCGGAGCCTTTCCACTCGCGGCCGGTGACCAGCTGGAACGGCCGCGTGGAGATTTCCTGGCCGGCCGCCGCCACGCCGATGATGATCGACTTGCCCCAGCCCTTGTGGCAGCACTCGAGCGCCTGGCGCATCAGCTGCGTGTTGCCGACGCACTCGAAGCTGTAGTCGGCGCCGCCGTCGGTCAGCTGCACGATCGTGTCGACGACGTTTTCCACGTCGTTCGGATTGATGAAATGCGTCATGCCGAACTGGCGCGCCATCGCTTCGCGGCCGGGGTTGATGTCGACGCCGATGATCTTGTCCGCGCCCACCATTTTCGCTGCCTGGATCACGTTCAGGCCGATGCCGCCCAGCCCGAACACGACGACGTTGGCGCCCGCTTCCACCTTGGCGGTGAACAGCACGGCGCCGACGCCCGTCGTCACGCCGCAACCGATGTAGCAAACCTTGTCGAACGGCGCGTCTTCACGGATCTTCGCCAGCGCGATTTCCGGCACCACGATGTAATTCGAGAACGTGGACGTGCCCATGTAGTGGAAGATCGGCTTGCCGTCGATCGAGAAGCGCGACGTCGCGTCCGGCATCAGGCCGCGCCCCTGCGTGGAGCGGATCGCCTGGCACAGATTGGTCTTCTGCGACAGGCAGAATTTGCATTGCCGGCATTCCGGCGTGTACAGCGGGATGACGTGATCGTCTTTCTTCAGGCTCTTGACGCCGGGGCCGACGTCGACGACGACGCCGGCGCCTTCATGGCCCAGGATGGCCGGGAAGATCCCTTCCGGGTCGGCGCCGGACAGCGTGTAATAGTCGGTGTGGCAAATGCCGGTGGCCTTGATTTCGACGAGCACCTCGCCTTCGCGCGGACCACCCAGCTCCACTTCTTCGATCGTCAGCGGAGCGCCCGCCTGCCATGCCACTGCTGCCCTGGTTTTCATCGTCTGCTTCCTGTGATGGGAGAAAGCCGCCATGATAGCAAAGCACTGCGCGGCACGACACGAGGGTCAGCGGGCGCCCATCATGTCCAGCTCCAGCAGGCGGCACACGGATTGCCACAGCTGGCGCGGCGACGTCCACGGCTTGGGCAGGTAGGCATGCGCCTGGTGGTGCAGGCTGGGCTGGTGCGCCGAGTACAGCAGCACGGGCGTGTGAATGCCCCGTTCGCGGTATTCGTCGACCAGCGTCTGGCCGCAGCCGTCCGGCAGGTCCGGATCGAGCACGATCAGGTCGTATTTTTCCATGTCCAGCCGGGCCACCGCATCGCGGATCGACGCGGCGCGGGTGACGCGGACTTCGGGTACCAGCAGGGTGGCAAGAATCAGGGCGGTGGTGTCGTCGGCATCCACGTGCAGCACGCGGGGGACAGGGGGCCGCAGTGCGCAGGCCTCGAGGGCGTCGTTCATGTTCATCGTTTTCTCAGCGATCCGGAAAGATGCAGGACCCGAAACCATGCGCCGCGGATGCGGGGTCGGTTGATGTTCAGGAATTGCAGGTCGGCGGAGCTGGGCCGAACGATAATGACACGGCCGCGATGGCGGGGCGGCCGTAACATGAAAGCAGTTGCCGGAAGATTAAAACGCTAAATGGCTTACTGCTGTGTCAGTGTAACCTCAGGATATGTCCAAAGGAAACTGTTATTTCATCGGCCTGCGCTTTATTTCTTCAAGCGTGAATTAAAAGCCGCATGCAGGCTGTTCAATGTTTCCTCGGCGGCCAGCAACTGGTCGGCCACCTCGTTGACCTTGCGCCGGCTGGACCGGGCGTGGTCGCGCAGCACCTCGAACGCCGTGTTGCGGTCCGTCTGGAATTTGCACATCAGCAGGCCCACCGCCAGGCTGGTTTCCCGGCCGGCAGCGAGCGCCGCGTTCAGGTTCAGTTCCGTGCGGCGCAGCTGGCGGATTTCGTCCGCGCGCGCCAGCCCTGCTTCGAAGGCCGGCATCAGCTGCTTTTCATCGACCGGCTTGACGAGGAAGCCGACGGCGCCATAGGCCGCGGCCTGTTTGCCCGCATCCGCATCGCCACGACCCGACAGGAACATGAACGGCACCGAGGTTTCGCGGTTGAGCTGCTTGGCCAGGTCGAGGCCCGACATGCCGGGCATGTGGATGTCGAGCAGCGCCATGTCCGGCTCGCGCTCGGCCACCAGTTTCAGCGCGTGGTCGGCCGAGTGGGCCTGCGCCGTATCGTAGCCGGAACCCTGCAGGATGATGCTGAGAAAATCCGACAGTATCTGGTCATCGTCGACTATCAGTATCAGGCGTTTTGCGGGAGCTGGTGTCGGCATGGCGGAAACATTCGGCAGTGAAGATGAATCGATTATACGGGCCTGTATCAAGCTGGCAAGGGGGAATTAAACTGGAAACCGCGCGTGCTCGAATAGCGTGTTGAAAGCCCGCACCGCCGCTGCAACATCTTCGGCCGCATACACGCTGCTGATGGCAGCGACCATCTGCGCGCCGTGGTCGACGAGCGGCGCGGCATTCCGCGGCGTCATGCCGCCGATGACGACGCACGGCACGTCCACCGCCGCACGGGCATGGGCAACGATGGCCGGGGGCGTGGTGACAGCGTAGCGTTTCACCCGCGACGGGTAGAAGCCGCCGAATGCCACATAGCTGGCGCCGTCGCGCGCCGCATCGATCGCGCGCGGCAGCTCGCCGTAACAGGAGGCGCCGACAATCTTGTCCGGCCCGACCAGCGCACGCACCTCCGCCACGATGGCGTCGAGACCGCCGACGTGGACGCCGTCCGCATTGAGTTCAAGGCACAGTTCCACATGATCGTTGACGATGAACGGCACGCCGTGGCGCCGGCACAGCGCCAGCAAGGCCGCGGCCTGCTCGCGCCGCTGCGCGGGCCCGGCTGTCTTGTGCCGGTACTGCAGAAGCACCACGCCGGCGCCCAGTGCCGCCTCGGTGCGGGCCAGCAGCTCTGGCGTATCGTCCCAGTCGGGGGTGACCAGATAGAGTCCCTGCATGATGTGTTCTCCTTTGGTGATCGGCGCGCTCAGCGCAGCGGTATCCGCTGGCCCGGCGCGATCGCGAACGATGCCTCCAGCGCGCGATAGGTGTAGGACTGTGCGCGGGCCAGCGCCTGCGCAATGGGTATCCGCTGTGCCAGCAGCGCCGCGATGGCGGCCGCCAGCGTGCAGCCGCTGCCGTGGAACGCGCCATCCAGCCGGGGCCATTGCCAGTTTCGTTCGGTTGCCGGCCCGAACCAGCGGTTGACGATTTCATCGCCGTCCTCGTGGCCGCCCGTGACCAGCACGTGCTCGCAGCCCAGCGCACGCAACGCCTGCGCATCCGCTGCGTGGCCGCGTGTCAGCGCCGCCGCCTCCGGCCCGTTCGGCGTGACGACGGTGGCCAGCGGCAGCAGCGGCGCCAGCGCGGCCACGGCATCGCCCGGTGTCAGCGTATCGCCATGGCCGCTGGCCAGCACGGGATCCAGCACCACGGGCAGTGCCGCATCCTGCGCGCGCAACCCGGTAATCAGCCCGGCAATTGCCGCAGCATTCGCCGCACTGCCGGGAATGCCGATCTTGACGGCCGCGATGCGGCACGCCGCCGCCACCGCGCGGGCCTGCCGCAGCACGACGTCCGCATCCACGGGCAGCACTTCATACACGCGGTCGTTGTCCTGCACCGTCAATGCCGTGATGACGGGCAGCGCGTGCGCGCCCAGCGCCGCGATGGCGCCGATGTCGGCCGCGATGCCGGCACCGCCGGACGGATCGGTGCCGGCGAAGACCAGCACGCAGTTCCTCATACCGTCAGGCGACCAGCCATCGGCGATGAAGGCGACGCGGCGAACCGGCGCGGCATGCGGCCGGCCAGATACGCGTCGCGCCCCGCTTCGACGGCCAGCCGCATCGCCCGCGCCATGCGCACCGGGTCGCGCGCGGCGGCAATCGCCGTGTTCATCAGCACGCCGTCGCAACCCAGCTCCATCGCGATGGCCGCGTCGGACGCGGTGCCCACGCCCGCATCGACCAGCACGGGAATATTCGCCTGCGCGATGATCAGCGACAGGTTCCACGGATTGAGGATGCCCATGCCGGAACCGATCAGCGAGGCCAGGGGCATCACGGCCACCACGCCGATGTCTTCCAGCATGCGGGCCTGGATCGGATCGTCGCTGCAGTAGACCATCACGTCGAAGCCGTCGGCCACCAGCGCTTTCGCGGCGACCAGCGTTTCCGGCATATTGGGGAACAGCGTCTTCTCGTCGCCCAGCACCTCCAGCTTGACGAGCTTGTGGCCATTGAGCAGCTCGCGCGCCAGCTGCAGCGTGTAGATCGCATCCTTGGCCGTGTAGCAGCCGGCCGTATTCGGCAGGATCGTGAACTCGCTGGGCGGCACCGCGTCGAGCAGGTTCGGCGCATGCGGATCCTGGCCGATGTTGACGCGGCGGATCGCCACCGTGATGATTTCCGCGCCGGCCGCCAGCGTGGCCGCGCGGGTCTGGTGCAGGTCCTGGTACTTGCCGCTGCCTACCAGCAGCCGCGAGCTGTATTGCCTGCCTGCGATGGTGAGCAGGTCGTCGTTATTGGTCATGCGATTCTCCTAAATTTTTTTCATCCGCCGCCGATGGCGCGCACGATGTCGACGCGGTCCTGCGGCTGCAGCGCGACTTCGTTCCAGCGCTGGCGCGGCACCACGTCGCGGTTGACGGCCAGCGCCAGCGCCTGGCCTTCCAGTTCCAGCGTCCGCACCAGTGCCAGCAGCGTTTGCCCATGCGGCACCTGGCGCGGTTCGCCGTTCAGCACGATGTCCATGTCACGCCTTCCGGTACAGCTGGGCGCCCTGCTTGACGAATTCCACCGATTTCTCCTGCATGCCCTTCGCAGCGAATTCGCGCACTTCCTGCGTGATCTTCATCGAGCAGAAATGGGGGCCGCACATCGAACAGAAGTGGGCGACCTTCGACGACTCCTTCGGCAGCGTCGCGTCGTGGAAGGCGCGTGCGCGGTCCGGATCGAGGCCCAGGTTGAACTGGTCTTCCCAGCGGAATTCGAAGCGGGCTTTCGACAGCGCGTTATCGCGGATCTGCGCGCCCGGATGCCCTTTCGCCAGGTCGGCCGCATGGGCGGCGATCTTGTAGGTGATCATGCCCTCCTTGACGTCGGCCTTGTCGGGCAGGCCCAAGTGCTCCTTCGGCGTCACGTAGCACAGCATCGCCGTGCCGTACCAGGCGATCTGCGCCGCGCCGATGCCGGATGTGATGTGATCGTAGCCAGGGGCGATATCCGTGGTCAGTGGCCCCAGCGTGTAGAACGGCGCCTCGTGGCACTGGTCCAGCTGCAGGTCCATGTTCTCCTTGATCAGCTGCATCGGCACATGGCCGGGGCCTTCGATGATCACCTGCACGTCGTGGCGCCAGGCGATCTGCGTCAGTTCGCCCAGCGTCTTCAGTTCGCCCAGCTGCGCCTCATCGTTGGCATCGTAGATGGAGCCGGGGCGCAGGCCGTCGCCGAGGCTGAACGACACGTCGTAGGCCTTCATGATCCGGCAGATGTCTTCGAAGTGCGTGTAGAGGAAATTCTCCTGGTGGTGCGCCAGGCACCACTTGGCCATGATCGAGCCGCCGCGCGACACGATGCCGGTCAGCCGGTTGGCCGTCAGCGGCACGTAGCGCAGCAGCACGCCGGCGTGGATCGTGAAGTAGTCGACGCCCTGCTCCGCCTGTTCGATCAGCGTGTCGCGGAAGATCTCCCACGTCAGGTCTTCCGCCTTGCCGTGCACTTTTTCCAGCGCCTGGTAGATCGGCACCGTGCCGATCGGTACGGGACTGTTCCGCACGATCCATTCGCGCGTTTCATGAATGTGCTTGCCGGTGGACAGGTCCATCACCGTGTCGCCGCCCCAGCGCACCGCCCACGTCATCTTTTCCACTTCCTCGCCGATCGACGACGTGACGGCGGAGTTGCCGATATTGGCATTGACCTTGACGAGGAAATTGCGGCCGATGATCATCGGCTCCAGTTCCGGATGGTTGATGTTCGCCGGCAGCACGGCGCGGCCGCGGGCGATTTCGTCGCGCACGAATTCGCCGGTGATCTCCTGCGGGATCGCCGCGCCGAACGACTCGCCGCGATGCTGGCGGCCCAGCAGGTCGGCCATCTTGGCGCCCAACGGGCCACCATCGCGCAGCCCTTCCAGGTATTCCCGGCGGCGCAGGTTTTCGCGGATCGCCACGAACTCCATCTCGGGCGTGACGATGCCCTGCCGCGCATAGTGCATCTGCGTGACGCAGCGGCCGGCCAGCGCGCGGCGCGGCTTGCGGTGCAGGTCGAAGCGCAGCGCCGCCGTGGCCGAGTCGGCCAGGCGCGCCTGGCCGTAGTCGGACGTGGGGCCGGGCAGCTCCTCGGTGTCGCCCCGTTCGGCGATCCAGCCGGCGCGCACCGACGCGAGGCCGGCGCGGATGTCGATGGTGGCGGCCGGATCGGTGTACGGGCCGGAAGTGTCGTACACCGTCACGGGCGGATTGATCTCGTGGCCGAACGACGCCGACGTGTCGGCCTGCGCGATCTCGCGCATGGGCACGCGGATGTCGGGCCGGCTGCCGGTGACGTAGATCTTGCGGGAATTGGGCAGCGGCTCGATGGCCGCGCTGTCCACCTCGGCCGTGCTGGCGAGGAAGGGATGGTGCTGATGCGAGTTCATTTTGGCTCCTTTGCGCAGGAGCCAGCAAAGGAGGTTGGGATGGTCGCCCGCACGGAGAACTGTGTGCGGGTACGGCGATCCACGAGCTTCCCTTCGCTGGCATTATCCAGATCAGGTTCGGAGGGTATTTCTCACCCGCTTGCAGCAACAGTCATGACAACTTCGCCGCGCGCAGGACCCCTAGCGTTTGCTGCCTGCGTGACAGGCAGCGGCGCCATTATAGACACGAACCGTGCCGCAATGGCAAGAGATTACGTCTTATAATTTGCCTTCGGCCGTGGCAAAGGAAACAGGATGCAGAAGTTCGCAGCAGCAGTGGGCATGATGGCAGTGGGATTCGTCAACGCGGCACCGGCGGACAACGCCAGGACGGCCACGCCGCAGGAACAGGAATCGTTCTTCGATTACTACAACGCCACGCATACGGCGCCGGGCCTGCTGCGGCCGCAGTTCGCCGTCCACCGCGGCGAAGGTAAAAACGGCAAGCGGCGCGTCACCGCCACCGTGGACGGTCCGGCAACGCGCGCAGTACTGCCGCTGTGCCGCCAGCCGCGCACCGTGTTCGAATACGATGCCCGTGCGCCGAAGCAGTCGCGCTGGCGCGAACTGGAACCCGTGCAGACGCTCGTGTGGGTCCACCACCAGAAGCAGTGCGGCGCGCAGCCGGACGTGCCGGTGCGCCTGCTGCAGCCCCTGCCCGACATGGAAATCCTGCAGCTGATCCAGAGCCACCCGACGCTGCTGGCCAATGCGCGGCTGTTGATGGCGGGGAACACGTCGTGCTCGCCTTCGCGCAACCGGGGCTTCCACCTGGCCGGGCTGGACAAAGCCAAGGATGGCCTGCCCGTCCTCGTGTTTGCCAGCGACGTGGCGGGCGAGGCGCGCGTGTCGGTGCGCCGCTCGCGCAACGAGATGCTGCCGTGGGCGGTCACCTGCTCGGGACCTCGCTGACCCCTGCTGTTTTTGCCGTTTTTTCCGAAATTTCGCAAAAAGCGTTGCCCTAGAGATACAAATCACGCATTTGCATGGCGGCCTCTGCTATGCTGTTTCGTCGCGGCCCGGCCCTGAACCTGCCCCAGCCGCGCGCGGATGCGCGTCGCATCCACTCCCCGTCTCCCAGCCATTGCGACGCCCGCGGATGCCCCCTGCATCCCATTTTTTTAACAAGAATAGCGAGCGAACCATGCGGACCAACCTGCCAGTGACCCCGAACGAAATCCTTCTCGAAGAAGGCAAGACGATCGTCTCGACGACGGACCTGAAGGGCAATATCAATTACGCCAATCCGTACTTCCTGGAAGTGTCCGGGTTCACGGAAGAAGAATTGATCGGCGCGCCGCAGAACATCGTGCGCCACCCCGACATGCCGGCCGAAGCGTTTGCGGACCTGTGGGCGACGATCCGGCAGGGCCTGCCGTGGACGGGCATGGTGAAGAACCGCTGCAAGAATGGCGACTTCTACTGGGTGCTGGCGAATGTCACGCCGGTGATCGAGAACGGCCGCCCGGTCGGCTACATGTCGGTGCGCACGCGCCCGAGCCGCGCGATGGTGACGGAAACCGCGCGCGCCTACGCTGCCTTCAAGGCCGGCACGGCCGCCGGCCAGCGCATCCACCGCGGCAAGGTCGTCGCCGACGGCCTGCTGGCGCGCTTGCGCGGCCGCCTGCACCTGCCGCTGGCGATGCGCGTGGCACTGACCGGCCTGCTGCCCGCCGCCGCACTGGCCGCCTGCGCCGTTGGCCTGTACCTGGACGGCGACAAGCTGCTGGCCACGCTGGCCGGTTGCACCGTGCTCGCCGCCCTGTATCTCGCATGGACCGTCAATGCCGCCGTCGTGGCGCCGCTGCGCGAGGCCACCGGCTACGCACGCCAGATGGCGGGCGGCGACCTGACCACCACCATCGACGTGACGCGCGACGACGAGATGGGCCAGCTGCTGGCCGCGCTGCGCCAGATGAACGTCAACCTGCGCAGCATCGTCGGCGACGTGCGCAGCAATTTCGAACTGATCGAACGGGCCACCAGCGAGATCGCCAGCGGCAATACGGACCTGTCCGGCCGTACCGAATCGCAGGCGTCGAGCCTGCAGGAGACGGCGGCCAGCATGGAACAGCTGAACACCACGGTGCGCCAGAGCGCCACCAACGTGGCCGATGCCGACCGCCTCGCCGGCCGCGCGTCGGAAGTGGCCGGCCAGGGCGGCGCCATCGTCGCCCAGGTGGTGACGACGATGGACGGCATCAGCAGCTCGTCGCACCGCATCCTCGACATCATCGGCCTGATCGACGGCATCGCCTTCCAGACCAATATCCTGGCGCTGAACGCCGCCGTGGAAGCGGCCCGCGCCGGCGAGCAGGGCCGCGGTTTCGCCGTCGTGGCAACGGAAGTACGCGCGCTGGCGCAGCGCTCCGCCGGCGCCGCAAAGGAGATCAAGGGCCTGATCGATGAATCGATCGACAAGGTCAACGCGGGTTCGCAACTGACCGGCAGCGCCGGCACGATCATGGCCGACGTGATCGCCTCCGTAACGCAGGTCAAGCAGGTGATGCACGAGATTTCGCACACGGCGTCGGAGCAGAGCCTGGGCATCGGCCAGGTCAACCAGGCCGTCGCGGCGATCGACGACATCACGCAGCAGAACGCCGCGCTGGTGGAAGAAGCGGCCGCCGCTGCCGCCAACCTGGCGCAGCAGACGCGCTGCGTGGCGCAGGCGATTGCCGTGTTCAAGCTGCAGGGCGGCACGGGCCGCAAGGACCGCGGCGCGAGGACGGCGGAAACGCGGCTGGCGGCCTGACCTGCACGCGGTCTCGCGCTCGGCATATCGTTAGGCTCTGTCACCTGAGCTTGTTGAATGCGCCGTGGCGGACGGTGCGGGCTGGATCAGCAGGCCGACGTGGCCGGTAGCGTCACAAGCGCCGCCAGCAGGAATTGCGCTGGCGTGTCGATGCTGCGCGTGTCGAGCGCGCGGTACCAGCCGAGGTAGTTCGGCAAGTAGCGGCTGGCGACACCGCGAAAGCGCGCCAGCCAGCCCTTGAACCGGCTGTGATAGCCATTGACTCCTTGCAGGTGATACGGCCCGTCGACGCGCATGCCGGCACGCTGGTTCAGTGGCTTGTGCGCAATGCCGGCGGTGCTGCTGAACGATCGGTAGGCGATGGCGCCATCGGTGACCAGGACGGCGTCCGCCGCTAGAACGGGCCGCAGACAGCGCTCGACTTGTTGCGCGGACACGGGCCCGCGGCCCGTCACCCAGTCCAGCGTCTTGCCGGCGCGATCCCGCGCCACGAGGATGCAATCGTGCTGCTTCGTGATACCGCGCGTGCGGGCGTTGCCGCCCCGACGGCGCGCGGGTCTGGTCAAATTGCGCGAGCCTTTCTGCGATTCGAGAATGAACGTCTCGTCCGCCTCCACGATGCCTTGCAGTTGTGCGGGCCGCCTCTGCCGCGCGCCTGCAAGAAAACGGTGCCGCCAGCGAAAACTCGTGTTGCGGTGAATCCCCACCGTCCCGGCGGACTTGCGCACCGTTCTTGAATCAAGCATGCATTCAAGATACGGCAGCCATTTTTCGCGCAAGCGCAGACAGGCCAGCGGGGTATTGGTCAGCGCGTTATAGGTGCGGCGACAGCCACGGCAGCGGTAGCGTTGCAGGCCGGCAGCGTAGCCATGCCGATACACCTGCTCGCAGTGACAGTGCGGACAGCCAGGGTGCTGCCGGCCGTGCCGCTCGATCAAGTCCAGGCACAGGCTGTGGACTTCGAAGGCGGCGACGACATCGCGTATCGTGGCGACCTGCTTGCGCGACATGCGCGTCGACAGGTGCCGCAGGCGTTCGACGAACTGGTTGAAGGAATGCGTTTTCACGGCTGCCTCTGTTGTCGATGGTGACCGGATCGATCGGTCGATATGGCTCAGACAACGCAACAGCAGGAAAGTTCAGGCCGTTTCAACAAGCTCGGGTGACAGAGCCTATCGTTACGACAACATCGGCTGGCAGGCGGCGGGCCCGGCGCGGGTCGGCCTCCCTTATAATGGTTGTTTTCGCCAAATTCACACCAACCGATCATGGAATTAGCCAAGTCTTTCGAGCCCGCCGACATTGAACAGTTCTGGCGCAGCGAATGGGAAAAGCGCGGTTATTACGCCGCGTCGATGGACCTGTCGCAGCCCGCTTTCAGCATCCAGCTGCCGCCGCCGAACGTCACCGGCACGCTGCACATGGGCCACGCGTTCAACCAGACCATCATGGATGGCCTGACGCGCTACCACCGCATGCTGGGCCACAACACGGCCTGGATCCCGGGCACCGACCACGCCGGCATCGCCACGCAGATCGTCGTCGAGCGCCAGCTCGATGCGCAGAAGGTGTCGCGCCACGACCTGGGCCGCGAGAAGTTCATCGAGAAGGTGTGGGAGTGGAAGGAAAAATCCGGCTCCACGATCACGGGACAGATGCGCCGCATGGGCACGTCGCCGGACTGGGACCGCGAATACTTCACGATGGATCCGGCCCGCTCGAAAGTGGTGTCCGAAGTGTTCGTGCAGCTGTTCGAACAGGGCCTGATCTACCGCGGCAAGCGCCTCGTCAACTGGGACCCGGTGCTGGGCACCGCCGTCTCCGACCTGGAAGTGGTGTCGGAAGAAGAAGACGGCTCGATGTGGTACATCCGCTACCCGCTGGCCGATGGCAGCGGCTCGCTGACGGTGGCCACCACGCGTCCGGAAACGATGCTGGGCGACGTTGCCGTGGCCGTCGATCCGACGGATGAACGCTACGCCGCACTGGTCGGCAAGATGCTGACGCTGCCGCTGGTGGGCCGCGAAATTCCCGTCATCGCCGATTCGTATGTGGACAAGGCGTTCGGCACCGGCTGCGTGAAGATCACGCCGGCGCACGACTTCAACGATTACCAGGTGGGCCAGCGCCACAACCTGCCGATGCTGTCGATCCTGACGCTGGATGCGAAGATTACCGACGATGCGCCGGAAGCGTATCGCGGCCTGGACCGCTTTGCCGCCCGCAAGCAGATCGTCGCCGACCTGGAAGCGCAAGGCCTGCTCGAGGAAGTCAAGAAGCACAAGCTGATGGTGCCGCGCGGCGACCGCACGGGCGTCGTCATCGAACCGATGCTGACGGACCAGTGGTTCGTCGCGATGAGCAAGCCGGCGCCGGACGGCACGTTCAATCCGGGCAAGTCGATCGCCGAAGTGGCACTGGAAAAAGTGTCGTCCGGCGAGATCAAGTTCGTGCCGGAGAACTGGACCACCACGTACAACCAGTGGCTGAACAACATCCAGGACTGGTGCATCTCCCGCCAGCTGTGGTGGGGCCACCAGATCCCGGCGTGGTACGACGATGCAGGCAATTACTTCGTCGCGCGCAGCGAAGCGGAAGCCATCGAAAAAGCCCAAGCCGCCGGCAGCACGGGCGCGCTGACGCGCGACAGCGACGTGCTGGACACGTGGTTCTCGTCCGCGCTGGTGCCGTTCTCCACGCTGGGCTGGCCGGAACAGACGCCGGACCTGAAGGCGTTCCTGCCATCGTCCGTGCTGGTGACGGGCTTCGACATCATCTTCTTCTGGGTTGCCCGGATGGTGATGATGACGGCCCACTTCACCGGCAAGATCCCGTTCGAGACCGTCTACGTGCACGGCCTGGTGCGCGATTCGCAGGGCCAGAAGATGTCGAAGTCGAAGGGCAACACGCTCGACCCGATCGACCTGATCGACGGCATCGGCGTCGATGCGCTGGTGGCGAAACGCACCACGGGCCTGATGAATCCGAAGGCAGCGGAAAAGATCGAGAAAGCCACGCGCAAGGAGTTCCCGGAAGGGATCGCCGCGTACGGCACGGATGCGGTGCGCTTCACGATGGCCAGCTACGCTTCGCTGGGCCGCAACATCAACTTCGACCTGGGCCGCGCCGAAGGCTACCGCAACTTCTGCAACAAGCTGTGGAACGCCACCCGCTTCGTGCTGATGAACACGGAAGGCAAGGACTGCACGCCGAACGATGCCGACCTGTCGCAGGCCGACAAATGGATCGTGTCGCTGCTGAACCGCGCCGAGCAGGAAGTGGCGAAAGGCTTTGCCGACTACCGCTTCGACAATATCGCCAGCGCGATCTATAAATTCGTGTGGGACGAGTACTGCGACTGGTACCTGGAACTGGCCAAGGTGCAGGTCCAGCAGGGCACGGAAGGCCAGCAGCGGGCGACGCGCAACACGCTGCTGCGCGTGCTGGAAGTGGTGCTGCGCCTGGCGCATCCGGTGATCCCGTTCGTCACGGAGCAGCTGTGGCAGACCGTCGCGCCGCTGGCTGGCAAGGGAGAGACTGAAGGCAAGTCGATCATGGTGCAGCCGTACCCGATCGCCAACGAGTCGGCCATCGATACGTCGGCCGAAGCGTGGATCGCCGAGCTGAAAGGACTGACGGATGCCACCCGCAACCTGCGCGGCGAGATGAAGCTGTCGCCATCCGTGCGCGTGCCGCTGATCGTCGAAGCGACGGGTGCCGACAAGGAGCGTATCGCCGCGTTCGCGCCGTACATCCAGATGCTGGGCAAGCTGTCGGAAGTGCAGATCGTCGACGCGCTGCCGGAATCGCCGGCCGCCGTGTCCGTGGTCGGCACGACGAAGCTGATGCTGAAGGTCGAGATCGACGTGAAAGCGGAACGCGAGCGCCTGTCGAAAGAGATCGCCCGCATCGAAGGCGAGATCGCCAAGGCTTCCGGCAAGCTGTCGTCCGAGAGCTTCGTGGCCCGCGCACCGGCCGCCGTGGTGGCGCAGGAGCAGGAACGCCTGGCCAACTTCACCGCCACCGTCGAAAAGATGCGCGAGCAGTTCGCCAAGCTGCCGGCGGCGTAACGCCGCATCCCCCGAAAAACGGGGTGTTGCAAATAAACCGGTGACAGGCCGCTACGGCGGACCGTCCATTTTCCAGGAAATATTTCTCAGAAAATGGAGCCTGTCACCGGTTTTTCTTTAGAGCGCGCCGACCAGTTCCGGTGGCCTTGTCTGCGCTAGACTGGCCGCCATAACATCCTCCGGAGACTGCCATGCGCCTGCCCATCACCCTCTGCCTGCTTGCCACCGCCCTGCCCGCCTTTGCCGATCCCACGTCTCCCGTCGGCCTGTGGAAAAACGTCGACGACAAGACCGGCAAGCCGAAGGCCGACATCCGCATCGTCGAAGCGAACGGCGTGCTGCAGGGCCGCATCGAGAAGCTGTATCGTCCGGCGAACGAAGACCAGAACCCCGTCTGCGACAAGTGCGAAGGCGCGGACAAGGGCAAGCCGATCCTCGGCCTGGCGATCATCAACGGCATGCGGAAGGATGGCGACGAATACGCGCACGGCACCATCCTCGATCCGGAAAACGGCAAGGTCTACAAAAGCAAACTGAAGCTGGCCGACGGCGGTAAAAAACTCGATGTGCGCGGCTATATCGGCATGCCGATGCTGGGCCGCTCGCAGACGTGGGTGCGCCAGGACTGACGGCCACCGCGTATCATAGGCAGATGCCCGTACCACGCACCATCCGAATCGCCACGCTCGCGGCCATGCTGTCCGCAGCGACAGCCTTTGCCGCGCCGCTGCGCATCCTCACCAGCGACCTGCCGCCGCTGGCGATCGAACGCACGCCGGCGCAACCCGGCGCACTTGTGGAAATCGTCGCCGAACTGACGCGCCGCGCCGGCATCGCCGCCACCAATGAATTCGTGCCGTGGCAGCGCGCGGTGTTCGTCGTCGGGCACCTGCCCCGCACGGCGCTGTATCCGCTGACGCGCACGCCGGAACGCGAGAAGAACTTCCGCTGGCTGGCACCGCTGTACCGCGAGCAGTTCGTGTTCATTGCCGAAGCGGGCGGCGCCGAACTGACCGACCTGGCGGCGCTCAAGGGCAGCCGCATCGCGCTGCTGCGCGGTTCGACGCAGTGGGACAATCTGAAGCGGCTGGGTTATACGCAGTTGATACCGACGACATCGGTGCAGGAAGGCCTGCGCTTCGTCCATGAAGGGATGGCGGACGCGATCTACGGCGACCAGGCGATCGTCGGCCATACGGCGCGCATGCTGTTTCCGGATAAATCGTGGAACGCCAGCGCGGCCATCGTCAGCACGACCACATGGCTGGGCGGCTCGCTCGATCTGACGGAGGCCGATGCGGAACGCTTCAGACAGGCGCTGGAAGCGATGCGTGCCGACGGCACGTATGCGCGCATCCTGCGCCGCTACCAGCTGCCCCGCTGACGCAATTACGGACGCCGCTTCAGCTCCACCTCGAACAGCTTCGGCCACAGCTTGCCGGTGACGAACAGCCGCTTGGTGGCGGCATCGTAGGCAATGCCGTTCAGCACATTGTCGGCACCCGCTTCGATGCCGGCCAGCCGGTCCAGACCCTTCATGTCGATCCAGCCCAGCACGCGGCCGCTAAACGGGTCGATGCGGGCGATGCGGTCCGACTGCCAGACGTTTGCGAAGATCTGCCCGTCCACCCATTCCAGCTCGTTGAGTTCCGCAACCGGCACGGCATCGGCCGTCACGTGGATGCGGCGTTCGACGCGCATCGTGGCCGGATCGAGCACGCGGATGTAGGGCGTGCCGTCGCTCAGGTACAGGCGCTTGCCGTCCGTGGTCAGGCCCCAGCCCTCGCCCTGGTACTGGAAGGTGCCTTGCGGCTGCAGGGTTTCGTTGTCGAAGATCAGGCCCACCTGGTTGGTCCACGTGAGGTTGAACACCTTGTTGCCGACCGGCGCGATGCCTTCGCCGAAGTAGTTCGAAGGCAGGTCGCGCTTGAGCAGCACGCGGCCCGTCTGCAGTTCCACCTTGCGCACCGACGAGCGGCCATACAGGCCGGTGCTTTCGTACAGGATGCCGTTCTGGTAGAACAGCCCCTGCGTGAAGGCCTGCGGGTCGTGGGGATACGTGTTCCTGACCTTGTAGTCGTACACGGGAACGGCGGCATGGGCCACGGCGCACAGGCCGGCCAGCAGCAGCGAAGCGAGAGTGGATTTGATCAGCATCCGCGAAGGATACCGCAAAGTGCGACGTGCTGCGTTCAGCTCCCGCTGCGGCCAACGACTTTGCGCAAATGCGCGTCGAGCGCGTTGGCGAAACGCTGGCGGTCGCCCTGGTTGTAGGCGGCCGGGCCGCCCGTATCGACGCCGCTGCCGCGCAGTTCGTCCATGAAGGCGCGCATCGTCAGCTGCTGGGCGATATTGTCCGGCGTGTAAAACTCGCCGCGCGGGTTCAGCGCGTGGGCGCCTTTCTTGAGGATGTCGGCGGCCAGCGGAATGTCGCCGGTGATCACCAGGTCGCCCGGTTCGGCCAGGCGGACGATCTCGCGGTCCGCCACGTCGAAGCCGGCCGGCACCTGCACCGAGCGCACGTATTTCGACGGCGGCACGCGCAGCAGCTGGTTGGCCACCAGCGTGACGTTCAGCTGCAGCCGCTCCGCCACGCGGTACAGGATTTCCTTGACGGGTCCGGGGCAGGCATCCGCATCGACCCAGATCTGCATCACCACAGGTCGCCCGTGGGGTTGGTGCGCGGCGGAGTCAGGCCGAAGTGCTGGTAAGCGGCCGGCGTGGCCACGCGGCCCCGCGGCGTGCGTTGCAGGTAGCCCTGCTGGATCAGGTAGGGTTCCAGCACGTCCTCGATCGTGTCAGCCGCTTCGCCGATGGCTGCCGCCAGGTTGCCGATGCCCACCGGGCCGCCGCCGAATTTGTACAGCACCGCTTCGAGCAGCTTGCGATCCATCACGTCGAAGCCGACGGTGTCCACGTCCAGCATCACCAGCGCCGCATCGGCCGTTTCCTTGGTGATGTCGCCATTGCTTTTGACTTCCGCGTAATCGCGCACGCGGCGCAGCAGGCGGTTGGCGATACGCGGCGTGCCGCGGGCGCGGCGGGCGATTTCCAGCGCGCCGCTGTCGTCGATGTGCGCCTTCAGCAGCGCGGCGCTGCGCGTGACGATCTTGGCCAGTTCTTCCGTCGTGTAGAACTCCAGCCGCGCGACGATGCCGAAGCGGTCACGCAGCGGGTTGGTCAGCATGCCGGCGCGGGTGGTGGCGCCGACCAGCGTGAACGGCTGCAGGTCCAGCTTCACCGAGCGGGCGGCCGGGCCTTCGCCGATCATGATGTCGATCTGGTAGTCCTCCAGCGCCGGATACAGGATCTCCTCGACGACGGGCGACAGCCGGTGGATCTCGTCGATGAACAGCACGTCGTTCGCTTCGAGGTTGGTCAGCAGCGCAGCCAGGTCGCCCGGACGTTCCAGCACGGGGCCGGACGTCTGGCGCAGGTTGACGCCCATCTCGCGGGCGATGATGTTGGCCAGCGTAGTCTTGCCGAGGCCGGGCGGGCCAAACAGCAGCGTGTGGTCGAGCGCCTCGCTGCGGTTCTTCGCGGCGGCGATGAAGATCTCCAGCTGGCCGCGGATTTTTTCCTGGCCGACGTATTCGTCGAGCAGTTTCGGGCGCAAGGCCCGTTCGATCGCCTCCTCGTTCGGCGACGATGGCGCCGCATCGATGATGCGTTGTTCGGTGAAGCTGTCGGTCTGGATGCTCATTGTTCAGTTTCCCATCAGCCCTTGGACAAGGCCTTCAGCGCCTGCTTGATGCCGTCCGACACGGTGGCGCCGCTTGGCACCGTCTTCAGCGCCAGCAGCGCTTCCTTGTCCGAGTAGCCCAGCGCCAGCAGCGCGTTGAGGATGTCCGTCTGCGCATCCGGCACGGCCGCGACGCCGCCGACGGCGCCCAGGTCCGCGCCCAGCTTGCCCTTCAGCTCCAGCAGCAGCCGTTCGGCCGTTTTCTTGCCGATGCCCGGCACTTTGACGAGGCGGCCAGCTTCCTGCCGGGTCACGGCCTGCGACAGGTCGGCGATCGACATGCCGGACAGGATCGACAACGCCATGCGCGCACCGATGCCGGTGATCTTGATCAGCTGGCGGAACACGGTGCGTTCCTCGGCATTGCCGAAGCCGTACAGCAGGTGGGCATCCTCGCGCACGGTCAGGTGCGTGTACAGCGTGACGCGCTCGCCCGTGTGCGGCAGGTTGTAGAAGGTGCTCATCGGCACATCCACCTCGTAGCCGACACCTTGCACGTCGACCAGCAGCTGGGGCGGATTTTTTTCAAGCAGAACACCGGAGAGACGTCCGATCATGGGGAACCCTGGATTATTGGTTGGATGAGCAGCAGTTTAGCCGACGAGGCGGCCGCGCTTCATGTGCAGGTTCGTCAAACCGGACAGTGCGATTGCGGCAAGTGTGTCATGGGAGTTCGCGTGGCAGATGGCAACGCCCAGCGCGTCGGCCGCATCGCTGCCGGGCAGGCCGGGCAACGCGAGCAGGCGGGAGACCATTTCCTGCACCTGCGTCTTGGCCGCCTTGCCGGTGCCGGTGACAGCCTGCTTGATCTGCGTGGGCGAGTACTCGGCCACCGTCAGCGCCGCGCTGACGAGCCCGCAGATGGCGGCGCCGCGCGCCTGCCCCAGCAGCAGCGTCGATTGCGGATTGACGTTGACGAAGACTTTTTCGATGGCGGCGCAGTCCGGCTGGTAGGTGGCCGTGACTTCGCTGACGCCGTCGAGAATGACTTTCAGACGCGCCGGCAAGTCCCCTTCGCCGCTCTTGATGGTGCCGGAGGCGATGTAGCGCAGCTTCGTGCCCTGCTTGTGGATGACGCCGAAGCCGGTGGTGCGCAGGCCAGGGTCGATGCCGAGAATGATCATCGCTTGATTGTATGCAGTAAAGAAAGCGCCCGCAAGCTGCGGGCGCTGAATGATGCCGTGTTACTGCCGGGTTCGTGTCCACCCTGGGGTCAACCCCAAAATTGGACACGAACTCATCACTACTAAAGCTGAGCCCGTGTCCAAAAAAAGGGTTGACCCCAAGGTGGACACGGGCTGAGCCGTGATCAGTGGCGGAAGTGGCGCGTGCCCGTGTACAGCATCACCACGCCGCGCTCGTCGGCGGCGTCGATCACTTCCTGGTCGCGCATCGAGCCGCCCGGCTGGATGACGCAGGTGGCGCCGGCGTCGACGACGACATCCAGGCCGTCGCGGAACGGGAAGAACGCATCGGAGGCGACGACGGAACCGGCCAGCGTCAGGCCGGCGTTCTGCGCCTTGATCGACGCGATGCGGGCGGAGTCGATGCGGCTCATCTGGCCGGCGCCGACGCCCAGCGTCATGTTATTGCCGCAGAAGACGATCGCGTTGGATTTGACGTACTTCGCGACCTTCCAGGCAAACATCAGGTCGGCCAGCTGTTGCGGCGTCGGTTGCTTCTTCGTCACCACGCGGGTGTCGGCCAGCAGCACGTTCTTCGCATCGGCCGACTGCACCAGCAGGCCGCCGCCGACTCGCTTGAAGTCCATGCCGTTGACGCCCGTACCGAGCGGGATTTCCAGCAGGCGCACGTTTTGTTTCGCCGACATGATCTGTTTCGCTTCGTCGGTGAACGACGGGGCGATCAACACTTCGACGAACAGCTTGGCCAGCTCGGTGGCGGCAGCGCCATCGACCGGCACGTTGAAGGCGATGATGCCGCCGAACGCGGAGGTCGGGTCCGTCTGCAGTGCGCGTTGATATGCTTCGACGGCCGAACCGCCGGTGGCCACGCCGCACGGATTGGCGTGCTTGATGATCACGCAGGCAGCGGGCAGATCGGCGCCGGTGAAGCTCTTCACGCATTCCCACGCGGCATCCGCGTCGGCGATATTGTTGAACGACAGTTCCTTGCCCTGCAGCTGGCGGTAATTGGCCAGCGCGCCGTCGACGGCCTTCGTGTCGCGGTAGAACGCGGCGGACTGGTGCGGGTTCTCGCCGTAGCGCATGTCCTGCACTTTTTCAAAAGCCAGGTTCAGCGTTTGCGGGTATTCGCCGCGGCTGGCGTGCGAACGGTCCGGGCCCAGGCTGGTCAGGTAGTTCGTGATCGCGCCGTCGTAGGCAGCCGTGTGGGCGTACACCTTTTTCGCCAGGTTGAAACGGGTTTCATAGCTGACGTAGCCGGGCGAGTTGTCCGTCGTCTTCATTTCCGCCAGCACCACGCCGTAGTCGGCCGGGTCGCAGATGACCACGACGTCCTTGTGGTTTTTCGCCGCCGAACGCAGCATGGCCGGGCCGCCGATGTCGATGTTCTCGATCGCATCGTCCAGCGTGCAGTTGTCCTTGGCCACCGTGGCCTGGAACGGGTACAGGTTGACGACGACGATATCGATCGTCGGGATCGCGTGTTCCGCCAGCTTGGCGACGTGCTCGGGGAAGTCGCGGCGCGCCAGGATGCCGCCGTGCACTTTCGGGTGCAGCGTCTTGACGCGGCCGTCCAGCATTTCCGGGAAGCCGGTGTAGTCGGCCACTTCGGTGACGGCCACGCCGTTGTCGGCCAGCAGCTTGGCGGTACCGCCGGTGGACAGGATGTTGACGCCCATGGCCGACAGGGCACGGGCGAAGTCCAGCACGCCGGTCTTGTCGGATACGGAGATGAGAGCTTGTTTGATCATGGCTGAGGTCTGGTTATGGAATTCTTTACCGGCAGGAGGGCCGGGCGGCCGCTCACAGCCAGGCCCCGGCCAATGAGCGAGTTACAGCAGGCCGTGTTCCTGCAATTTTTTCCGCAGGGTGTTGCGGTTGATGCCGAGCATCTGCGCGGCATGCGACTGGTTGCCGTCCGCCCGCGTCATGACGACCTGCAGGATCGGCTTTTCCACCGTCATCACGACCATGTCGTAGATGTTCGACGGCGTCTGCTCGCCCAGGTCGTTGAAATACTCTTCGAGGCTCTTCGTGACGACTTCCTGGATACTTTCTTTGCTCATGTTCTTCTGTTTGCGCTAAATAATTTGCCGGTCTGGCGCCGGGTCAGGCGGCCAGCATGTCTTCGGCGAGGCGGTATTGTAACCGGTCGCCATGCTTCCACTGGGATTCGAAGAAGCCGTCCACGGCCCGCAATTGCGCGGCGGTGGACTCGAGGCGGTTCATTTCCTGCCGGAAAATCTCCCCGCCCGGGAGGTCGCGCACATACCAGCCGATATGCTTGCGCGCGGTGCGCACGCCCAGGTTCTCGCCGTAGAAGGCGTAGTGGGCGCGCAGGTGTTCGTCCATCAGCTGGCGGACTTCGGCCACCAGCGGCGCCGGCAGCAGCGTGCCGGTGCGCAGGTAATGGTCGATTTCGCGGAAGATCCACGGCCGGCCCTGGGCGGCACGGCCGACCATGACGGCATCGGCGCCCGTCCTGTCCAGCACGTAGCGGGCTTTCTCGGGCGTGGAAATGTCGCCGTTCGCCACCACCGGGATGCCCACGGCGGCCTTGACGGCGGCGATCGTGTCGTACTCGGCATCGCCGCTGTAGCCATCGGCGCGGGTGCGGCCGTGCAGGGTCAGCATCCGGATGCCGGCCTGCTCGGCGATGCGGGCGATGTTCAGGGCGTTCTTGTTTTCGCGGTCCCAGCCCGTGCGGAATTTCAGCGTGACGGGCACGGGCACCGCCTGCACCACCGCGTACAGGATCTTTTCGACGAGATCCTCGAACTGCAGCAGCGCCGAGCCGCACCAGTTGTTGCACACCTTCTTCACCGGGCACCCCATGTTGATGTCGATGATCTGGGCGCCCTTGTCCACGTTGAACTTGGCGCAATCGGCCAGCTCCTGCGGATCGGCACCCGCGATCTGCACGGCTTTCGGTTCCATTTCGCCGGTGTGATCGGTGCGCCGCGAACTCTTCTCGCTGGCCCACACGCGCGGATTCGATGCCGCCATTTCCGATACCGCGTAACCGGCGCCCAGTTCCTTGCAAAGTTGCCGGAAAGGACGATCGGTGACGCCCGCCATCGGGGCGACGAACACGTTATTGCGCAGCAAATGAGGACCGATTTGCACTTGGGTATCTATGACACGAGCGGAGGAACCTGCAATTGTACCCGAAGGGCTGCTCAATTAATAAGCACTATTTTGTAATGGACGGGTTGGACCGAGCGTTTCCGTAATTGAAACGATAAATTACCCACAGAAACACTCGAAATTTCCTGTAAAACAGGGACAGACCCTGTTTTA
>DKJA01000209.1 GCA_002454505.1 Oxalobacteraceae bacterium UBA6704 | reverse complement strand
CAAGCCAGCTCCTATGTATGGACTCGCCCACACCTGTCTAGCTGCTTTTGAACATAGGAACCCGGCTGCATCTATGTATCAGGCCTATTCGAGGAAGCTTTTCGCTTCTGGCCAACATCGTGGTGAGCTCGCAGAGTGCCGTTTACATTGAGGCCTCTGAACTAGGCCTGTAGGAGCTGAGGCATCAGTCTGCGACGGTCGTACCTAGGGTCAATGTTCACTAGCATGGGTTGGAGCGCTTAGCGCCCCGGTGGCATTACTCGGTTGGTCAGAGGCTCATGCAGCCTCCGACTTGCTGTCCGTTTTGCGTTGATAAACCTGATCGTTCTGTAACAGGGCCCAGATAATGCGCAGATTTCGATTAGCCAGTCTGATCGCCGCCTCCTTGCGCCCAAGGCGAGATAGCCAGCGCAAGAGGCGGCGATCATCTGGCTGATCGGAATCAGGCCTTAGCTGACTCAAGACAGCATGTGCGCCCTGGATCATCAGGCTGCGTATGTAGCCGTCACCTCGCTTGCTCATCTTGCCCAATCTGACCTTGTTTCCGCTGCTGTGCTGATCGGGCACGATCCCGAAGAAAGCGGAATACATTCGGCCATTGGCAAAGCGGCTGGGCTTGGTCTCTTTCGCCACGATCGCCGTGGCAATGATGGGGCCGACGCCACGAATGGTGATCAGTCGCTGTGCGACCTTATCTTCCTGGGCTGTCGCTTCGAGCCGTTTGCTCAGCTTTGAAATGCGTTCTGCCAAAGATTCCCAGTCAGTCAGCAGTTCATCAAGCAGCTCACGCAACAAGTCGGGCAAAGGCAAAGAGGCATCCTCAAGAGCCCGCGGTACATGCTTGCTGATCGCAGCATCACCTTGGGGCATGGATACGCCATGCTCAAGTAGCAAGCCACGCATCTGATTACCTAGCGCGGTATGTCGCTTGATGTTGCCACGCCGAATACGGTGCAGTGCCTGAATAGCCAGTGCTGTGGTGCTCTTGATCGGTATCGAGGCGATACTGGTATCGCGACCGGCACGCAAAATGGCATGTGCGTCGTTACGGTCGTTCTTCGCGCCGCTGCGGTGTTCGGCGACGCGTTGCGCAGGCAGGATGCGAACCGCATTGCCTTTGGCCTGCAGCAGCCTGGCCCAGGCTTGTGCACCTGGACCGCACTCCATCAGCACGGTCACTGTCGCTGGCAGCTTGAGCAGGAAATCATGAAAGGCTTGACGGGACTTGAGGCGATCTTCGTAGATCACCCGACCGGTAGCGTCCTCGCCTGCTAGCTGAAAAACCTGTTTAGCCAGGTCTACGCAGATGGTTGTGCAAAGCTCCACATCAGTGGGAGACAGGGAACCTTGCTTCGAACTATGCTTTTTCATGGTCTCGCCCTCGCTGCCGTTGGCTTCTTCGAACGCCACCGTGGCACTGTGATGCCTCGGCGGGGGCGAGTCCATCGATTACAGGTTAGCAACAGGGCTGAGGCCCGGTGATATCCCTGTGGGAGCTGGCTTGCCGGCGATAGGGCCAGTACAGGTGACACATAGCCCAAGCTTGCCATGACGCGGGCCAGAGCTGAATATCCCAGATCAATACTTGCTTCACTGTGGATGTACCCTATGCCCACCGCCTTTGACCCTGACCACCTGCGCACCAGCCTGGCGCCGTTGACGGCCCGTCAGCCGCTGTCGGCGCAAGCCCGGGACTACCAGCGTTTCTATGGCCTGGACTTGCCGGCACAAAGTTGGCTGGGCGGCTTTCAGGCGGCAGGGTTCGAGGTGGTCGGGCAGGCCTGGCTACCCAAGCAACCGAGCGCAACGCTGTTCCTGTTGCATGGCTATTACGACCACATGGGCCTCTATCGGCACGTGATCGAGTGGGCGTTGCAGCAGGGCTACGCAGTCATCAGCTGCGACTTGCCCGGTCATGGCCTGTCCAGCGGCGAGCGCGCCAGCATCAGTGATTTCGCGGTGTACCAGCAAGTGCTGGACGCCTTGTTCGAACAGGCGCGCACGCTACCACTGCCGCGCCCCTGGCACCTGTGTGGGCAGAGTACCGGTGGCGCCATCGCCGTTGACCACCTGCTGACCCAGGGCGCCCGCAGCCCCATCGATGGCCAGACGATCCTGCTGGCCCCGCTGGTGCGGCCTTGTTCCTGGCGCTGGTCGAAGTTTCCTTACCGGGTGCTGCGGCACTTCGTCAATGGCATTGAACGGCGCTTCAGCGCAAACACCAATGACCCGGCTTTCCTGGCGTTCCTGGAGGCCGACCCGCTGCAACCGCGCCGCCTGCCAACCGCCTGGGTGGGCGCACTGATTGCCTGGGTCAAACGCATCGAAGCCGCGCCGCGCAGTACGCGGCAACCGTTGATCGTGCAGGGGGGGGCCGACGCTACGGTGGACTGGCCGTATAACCTGGAAGTGCTCAAGACCAAGTTCGCCGAACCGCAGATCCTGATGCTGCCTGAGGCCCGTCATCACCTGGCCAACGAGCTGCCGGGCATTCGCCAGCGCTATTTCGACTTCATCGACCAGCGCCTGGGCTGATCACTACAGGTCGTTGGCGTTCTGGCCAACCGCCAGGCCTGCACGCACAGCGGCCAGGGCGGCCTGGTAGTAAGCCTTGCCTTCGGGCGACTCGGCAAAGGTGGCGAACTCTTCAAGTTCGGCTTCAGACAAGTCGCGATAGACCTAGAGCAGGGTGTTGTTGAGGTCTTCGCCGATCTGGCCCATCAGGCGCTGGCGCTGGCCGTCGCGATGCTGGCCGTGCTGAACCTGGGCGGTTACCTGTTCCGCGACACCTTCCTGTTTACGTTCCTGCCCGGCCGCGGCACGTCGATCCTGACGACGCTGCAGGCGATCCTGCTGGCGGCCGGCGTGCTGTTCGCCTATCCGGCCGATGGCCTGATGGCGGCCATTACCGGCGCGTCACCCAGCGCGGGGATTGCCCGGCGGCTGCTGGTGTCCGCCTTCGTCGTGCCGATCGGGCTGGGCGCTGTCGCCGTGGCGGGCTGGCGGGCGGACCTGTACGACGTGGGCACCGCGCTGCCGCTGTTCGTGTGGGGCATGATCGTCGCTTTCGTGCTGATCATCTGGCGCTTCGCGCTGCAACTGGCTGCCGTGGACGTGGCCCGCGCCCGGGCCGAAGGGGGGCTGCAGGAAGCCCTGGCCGCGTTGCGTGCCGAGCAGGACCGCAAGGACATCTTCCTCGCCACGCTGGCGCACGAGCTGCGCAACCCGCTGGCGCCGATCAGCGGCGTCGCCGAAGTGCTGCTGCACGACGCCAGCAGCGCGCCGGAGGTGCGGCGGCGCCTGAGCGGCATCGTGGCCACGCAGGTGGGCCATATCGTCGACCTCGTCAACGACCTGATGGACGTCGAGCGTGTCAGCCGCGGCAAGCTGGCGCTGGACCGGCATGTGCTGGATATCCGCCTGCCGATCGCCGCCGGCTGGGAACAGGCGCGCTCCCTGATCGAGAAGAAACGCCATGCCTGCGAACTCGCGCTGCCGGACACGCCCGTGCTGGTCTGCGGCGACCACAAGCGTCTCGTGCAGATCGTTGCCAATCTGCTCAACAATGCGGCGAAATACACGCCGGCGGGCGGTTTGTTGCAGCTGCGCGTCATCGACCACGGCCGGACCGTCGATGTTGCCGTGACCGACAACGGCATCGGCATCCCGCCGCAGCTGCTCGACATCGTGTTCGACACATTTACCCAGGCGGCGCTGACGCCGGACCGGGCCGAAGGCGGCCTGGGCCTCGGCCTGGCGCTGGTGCGGCGGCTGACCGAGCTGCACGGCGGTGCCGTGCTGGCCACCAGCGGCGGCGTCGGCCAGGGCAGCACATTCACGGTGACGCTGCCACGGGTTACCGCGGCAGGTGCGCCTTCGCACAGCGGAAAATAATGTAATAAAGCAATTTCTGTTGGTAGTTTATTTCCGTAGTGAACTTCTTCAGGTATAGTTGCGTGCTGGATAATTTGCCGTACTCCCTGGCCGTACCGCGCGGCCGTGCGTCCGCCGTCTTGCCCTCCCGACTACAATCGACCCGATTGCCTGGCCGCGCCACCACGCGCCCGGCTGCTTCATTTTCACTCACGCCCCATGACTGCTGAAAACTCGGACCTGATGTACCGCCTGCTTGTCCAGGGCGTCGTCGACTATGCGATCTACATGCTGACGCCGGACGGCATCGTGTCGAACTGGAACGCGGGGGCCGAGCGCGCCAAGGGCTACCGGGCGGTGGAGATCGTCGGCCAGCATTTCTCGAAGTTCTATCGCGACGCCGACGTGGCGGCCGGCATCCCCGCGCAGAACCTGGAGACGGCCCGGGCGACCGGCCGTTTCGAGGACGAGGGCTGGCGCCTGCGCAAGGATGGCAGCGCGTTCTGGGCCCACGTGGTGGTCGACGCGATCCGCGACGAGGCGGGCGTGCTGCTCGGCTTCGCCAAGATCACCCGCGACTGCACGGTGCAGCGCCAGGCGCTGCTGGAACAGCGCGAGAACGAGCGCCGCTTCCGCGTGCTGGTGCAGGGCGTGACGGATTACGCCATCTACATGCTCGATCCGGACGGCAAGGTGGTCAACTGGAATGCCGGCGCCGAGCGCGCCAAGGGCTACCGCGCCGCCGAGATCATCGGCCGGCATTTCTCCGTGTTCTACAGCGAGGACGACCGCGCGGCCGGCCTGCCGGCCCAGGCGCTGGCGATCGCCCGCGACCAGGTGCGCTTCGAGGCGGAAGGCTGGCGGCTGCGCAAGGACGGTTCGCGCTTCTGGACCAGTGTCGTCATCGAGGCGCTGCGCGAGGAAGACGGCACGCTGCTCGGTTTCGCCAAGATCACGCGCGACATCACCGAGCGGCGCCAGCAGCAGCTGAAGCTGGTCGAGGCGAAGGAGCTGGCGGAGCAGTACAGCCGCGAGATGGCGGGCCTGTCGCGCTTCCTCGATTCCGTGATCTCGAACATTCCCGCCAGCGTGGTGGTGAAGGACGTCAATACCGGCAAGATCCTGCTGGCCAACGAGATGGCGCTGCACCTGTTCGCCACGACGGACACCGAATGGAAGGAGCGCACGCTGCGCGAATGCTTCAGCGACGACGTGGCGCTCTACCTGGAACGCAAGGCGGCGCAGGCGCAGACGGCCGAGGAAATCGTCGGCGACGAAAGCACGGTGCAGACGCCGCTCGGCGCCCGTGCGCTGCGCAGCCGCACCGTGGTGGGCTGCCGGCCGGACGGCGAGGGCGACTACGTGCTGATCATCACCGAGGACGTCACCGAGGAACTGGCCGCCTACGCGCAGATCCACCACATGGCCCAGCACGACGGCCTGACCAACCTGCCGAACCGCACCTTCTTCAACCAGCGGCTGGACATGGCGCTCGACCAGGCCCGGCTGGACCAGACGGGCGCGGCGATCCTGTGCCTGGACCTGGACAATTTCAAGAATATCAACGACGCGTTCGGCCACGCCTTCGGCGACAAGATCCTGCTGACGCTGGCCAGCCGGCTGAAGAAGACGCTGCGCGAACACGACACGCTGGCCCGCCTGGGCGGCGACGAGTTCGCCATCGTGCTGCCGCGCGTGACGCACATCGACGAAGCGACCCAGGCCGCGCAACGGCTGATCGACGCCGTCGCGCGCGCCTTCGCCATCGACGGCCACAGCTTCGCGGTGGCGCTCAGCATCGGCATCGCGCTGTCGTCGGCAGACAGCACGGCCGAACAGATGCTGCGGCACGGCGACATGGCGCTGTACGAAGCGAAGCGCAACGGCCGCAACCGCTACGAACTGTTCCGCCCCGAGCTGGAAGCGGCGTCGCTGGTGCGCCGCCAGGTGGAGATCGACCTGCGCCGCGCGCTGCACCTGGGCCAGCTGGAAATGCACTACCAGCCGATCGTCGAAGAGCAGGGCGGCCGCCACATCACCGGTTATGAGGCGCTGATCCGCTGGAACCATCCGGAGCGGGGGCAGGTGCAGCCGGCCGATTTCATTCCGATCGCCGAGGAAACCGGGCTGATCCACGAACTGGGCACGCGTGCGCTGAACCTGGCCTGCCAGGAAGCGGCCACGTGGACCAATGGCGAAACCGTGGCGGTGAACCTGTCGCCCGTGCAGTTCAAGAGCACCGAGCTGGTCAAGACGGTGGCGCTGGCGCTGGCCGACTCGGGCCTGCCGGCGGCGCGGCTGGAACTGGAGATCACCGAATCGGTATTGCTCGACAACAGCGACGGCAATATCCGCACGCTGCAGGCACTGAAGGCACTGGGCGTGTCGATTGCGCTGGACGATTTCGGCACCGGCTATTCGTCGCTGAGCTATCTGCGTTCCTTCCCCTTCGACAAGATCAAGATCGACCGCTCGTTCGTGCGCGACATGGGCGAGAGCCGCGAAGCGATGGCCATCATCCGCGCCATCACGGGCCTGAGCAGCAGCCTGCTGATCAAGACGACTGCCGAGGGCGTGGAAACGGAAGCGCAGTACCGCAGCCTGGTGGCGGAAGGGTGCTCGCACTTCCAGGGCTTTTATTTCGGCCGGCCGGCGTCGGCGGAGAACCGGATGCAGGATGGCGGTGTGCAGATGCCGGTGTAATGCGGGCTTGCGGCGCTAATCCGGCAGGATTGAATTACAGAGTGCGGCAATATTTCCGATAACAGTTTCGGCAATTGGCGCTCGGCAGTGGACGGCGCCGAAAAATAATTCCGAAATAATTAGGCTGCTCGGGGAAATTACTGTATCTTCCGTTCTGCGCTACATCAAGTCGTTGTTATTGCTGGTCTTTCTCTCCCGTTCGCCATTTTCTGGCGGTCCCGTTTGAATCCTTCGTTATACCCCTCTTGGTCGATGTGCACTCGGGCGATTTTGCCCATGCAAATTAAAGGACTGAAAAAATGACTACTCAAACCGGCACCGTAAAATGGTTCAACGACGCCAAGGGCTTCGGCTTCATCACGCCTGACGCAGGCGGCGCCGACCTGTTCGCCCACTTCCAGGACATCCAGTCGGAAGGCTTCAAGAGCCTGGCTGAAAACCAGCGCGTGTCGTTCGAACGCTCGACCGGCCCGAAAGGCGAAAAAGCCGGCAATATCCGCGCTATTTAAGTTCCGGAATCCGGATTCACGCCGCGGCGTGCACCATGCAGATAGCATGGGCGCTGCCGCCGGCGGAATCGGATGATAAAAATACCCCGCAGCCTGCGGGGTATTTTTTTGTCTGCCTGATTTTTTGTCTGCCTGATTATCAGGCGCGCATGGCAAATTCCACCCGCACCATCAATCCCCTTTCCGCCGGCCCGCTGCCGGTGACGATCCGCGCGCCATGCACCCGCGCAATGGCCGCCACCAGCGACAGCCCGATGCCGCTGCCGCCTCCGTGGCCGGCCGACGCGCGGTAGAAGCGCTGGAAGATGGCATCGCGTTCGCCTGCCGGCACGCCGGGACCATCGTCCGCAACGGCGAGAAAGGCGTGCGCGTCAGTTATTCCGCAACTAACCGAGACGTGCCCGCCGGCACCGGCAAAGCGCACGGCGTTGTCCACTACATTGCGCAGCAGCGTGGCCAGCTCGTCGATGTTGCCGGCGACCTGAGCCGGCGCCGCTTCGATGGCGATGGTACAGCCGCGCCGGCTGGCCTGGAACGCATACTCGCTGACCACGTGTTCGGCCAGCTGCGGCAGGTCCACGACCGAGGTGCGTGGCGTGGTGACCTGGGCATCCAGCCTGGCCATGTCCAGCAACTGCTCGGCCAGGCGCGTATTGCGCCGCGCCACCTGCTGCAGCGTGCGCAGCGCGGCATCCTTGTCTTCCAGCGTGGCGGCATGGAGCGCCACGTCGGCCTGGGCCTGCAGCGCGGCCAGCGGCGTGCGCAGTTCGTGCGCGGCATCGCCGATGAAACGCCGCTCGGCGCCGATCGCGCTGTCCAGCTGCACGAGCAGGTGGTTGAACGACGTCACCAGCGGCTGCAACTCCAGCGGCAGGTCGCGCAGCGGCAGCGGCGTCAGGTCGAAGTCGCGGCGCTCCAGCAGCGCGTGTTCGATGTCGGCAAGGGGGCGCAGCGACCGGTCCAGCGCCCGGCCCAGCAGGGCCGCGACGGCCAGCAGCACCGCCGTCAGGATGGCCAGCGCCACCAGCGCCTCGAACTGCATCTCCCGGTCGACGACGCTCTGCAGATTGGCCACCTGCACCGAGATCTGGCCATAGCGGTCCGAGATCGTGTAGATACGCCATTTCTTGCCGTCGACGACATTGCTGACGAAGCCATCCATGAAAGTGGGCTGGAACGGCGTGGCGGGCGCGGCAGGCGTCTTGATGAACAGCTTGTGCTCGGCATTCCATACCTGGAAGGCGAAATTCTCCGGCTGCCGCTGCACGTCGGCCGGCAGCTCCAGGCCCGGTCCGAACGGCCCCCGGTGGACTTTATCGGCCGGGATCGATACAAGCAGCCGCGTGCCGAAGGCCTGCAGCTTGCTGTCCCACACGCTGCTCTCGCTGTTGGCCGTGTACGCCACCAGCAGGCCCACGCTGCCGACCCAGCAGAACACCAGTGTCAGCGCCAGCACGGCGCGCAGGCGGCCGCGCAGCGACGCGGTGCGGGCCAGCGCCGGTTGCTTCATCGGGACGGGTGAAGGGAGGACATGCCCCGAGTATACCGGGCGGCGGGCCGATACCGGCGGTTGAAGGTGTTAAGGCGAATTGCCACCTACCGCACGGGCCGTTTGCTGTCCATACTGGGATTTCCCGACAACGCTACGAAAGGCCCGATCATGAACTTCCTGCTGCGCATCCTTGCCGCCGTTGCGGCCACCCTGCTGATGTCGACCCCGGCGTCGGCCGCGGGTGTGACGGCTTTTCCACCGGCGTTCCGCACGCTGGACGTGCCCGCCGACGGCGCCACCATCCACGTGCGTGTCGGCGGCAAAGGACCGGCCGTCGTGCTGCTGCATGGCTTTGGCGATACGGGCGACATGTGGGCGCCGCTGGCCGCAACGCTGGCGGCCGACCATACCGTGGTGGTTCCCGACCTGCGCGGCATGGGGCGTTCGTCGCACCCGGCAGCGGGCTACGACAAGCGCACCCAGGCCGCCGACGTGCGGGCCGTGCTGGCCAAACTCGGTATCGAGAAATCGGACGTCGTCGGCCATGACATCGGCACGATGGTGGCTTATGCCTACGCCGCCCGCTATCCCGAGCGCACCACGAAGCTGGTGGTGATGGATGCGCCGGTGCCCGGCATCCCGCCGTGGGACACGCTGGTGCGCAACCCGCTGCTGTGGCACTTCTCGTTCGGCGGCCCGGATGCCGAGCGGCTGGTGGCCGGCCGCGAACGCATCTATCTGGACCGGTTCTGGAACGACTTTGCCGGCACGCCTTCGAAGATCGACGAAGAAACCCGCCGCCACTATGCCGCGCTGTATGCGCAGCCGGGCGCAATGCGCTCCGCCTTCGCGCAGTTCAACACGATTCCGCAGGACGCGAAGGACAACCTGGCCACGCTTGAACCGAAGCTGACCATGCCCGTGCTGGCCATCGGCGGCGAGAAATCGTTCGGCGCCCAGGAAGCCATCGTGATGCGCAACGCCGCCACGAACGTGACGGAACTGGTGATCCGCGATGCCGGCCACTGGCTGATGGAAGAGCAGCCGGCGGCCACCATCGCGGCCGTGAAGGATTTTCTCGACCGTTGATGGGGCTTACAGCATCATCCCGCCGGACGCCTCGATGCGCTGGCCATTGACCCAGCCGCTGCCGGCGGACAGCATGGCGGCAACGGCGCCGCCGATATCGTCCGGCTGGCCGACGCGGCCCAGCGCCGTGTTCTCCGCCACCAGCGCGGCCACGTGCGGATTGTCGCGCACAACGCCGCCGCTGAAGTCGGTGGCGATGGCGCCCGGCGCCAGAGTGTTGACGCGGATGCGGCGCGGCGCCAGCTCCTTCGCCAGATAGCGCGTCAGCACTTCCACGCCGCCTTTCATCATTGCATAGGCGGCCTTGCCCGGCATCGAGAAGCGCGCCAGCCCGCTGGAGATGTTGACGATGCTGCCGCCGTCCGCCAGCAGCGGCGCGAGGCCTTGCGTGAGGAAGAACACGCCTTTCAGGTGCACGTTCATCAGGTCGTCGAACTGCTGCTCGGTGGTGTCCATGAACGGCACGTTGGCGCTGTTGCCGGCGTTGTTGACGAGCGCATCGAAGGTGTCGCGGCCGAATTCGCTCATCAGCAGCCCGGACAGTGTCGCAGCGAATGCGGGGAAGGTGGCTGTCGCGCCGGTGTCGAGTTGCAGCGCCGCGGCGCGGCGGCCGAGGCCGCGCAGTTCGGCGACGGTGCTTTCGGCCAGATCGGCACGCGAGTGATAGGTGATGACGATGTCCCAGCCGGCCTGCGCGAGGTGCACCGCGCTGGCCCGGCCGAGGCCGCGGCCGCCGCCGGTGATGAGTGCAATGCCGGCCGGGGATGGAGAGGATTGGGTAGTCATGGGAATGCTCCGGTAAGGGGTTCGAGGCATTCACTGTACTGGTTGATATGGCACAGATAAACAGGTAGATTTCCACATCACCTGTTGAAAAATTCGACCAATGACCGAATCGCCTTCACCTGACGACCTGCGCGCCTTCGTGCTGGTCGCCCGGCTCGCCAGCTTTACGCGGGCCGCGGAGCAGCTGCAACTGCCGCGCGCCACCGTGTCGACCGCCGTGCTGCGGCTGGAGCGCCGCCTGGGTGCACGGCTGCTGCAGCGGACGACCCGCCGCGTGCAAGTCACCGCCGATGGCGACGAACTGCTGGCACGCAGCGAGCGGCTGCTGGAAGACCTCGATGAAATCGCCGGCCTGTTCCGGCAGCGCGACGGGCAGATCGCCGGCCGCCTGCGCGTGGACATGCCGCTCGGGATGGCGACGGCCATCGTGCTGCCGCGGCTGGGCGAATTCCAGGCCCGCTATCCGGGCATCCAGGTGGATGTGTTCAGCACCGACCGCCGCGTGGACGTCATTGCCGAAGGCTTCGATTGCGTGGTGCGCGGCGGCGCGGTGGTCGACGAGTCGCTGGCCTACCGGCCCCTCGGCCAGATCGTGCTCTGCAACGTGGCCAGCCGCGGCTACATCGAACGCCACGGCATGCCGGCCACCATCGCCGACCTGGCGGCGCACCTGCTGGTGAACTACCAGCCGAATCCGTCGGACAGTCCGGCAACTTTCGATTTTGTGGATCCCGTTACCGGCAAGGCGTGCGCGGTGCCGATGCGGCATGCCGTCACCGTCAACAACAGCGCGGCCTACGCGGCCGCCTGCCTGGCCGGCCTGGGCATCGCGCAGCAGCCGACGCTGCGGGCGGAGGAGGGCATCCGCGCCGGCACGCTGGTCGACCTGCTGCCAACCCACCGCCCCGCACCGATGCCCCTTAATTTGCTGTTCCCCCACCGACGCAATATCCCGCAGCGGGTGCGGGTGTTTGCCGACTGGCTGGCAGGCGTGGTGGGGGAGGCGAGTGGCTAATGATGAGCTTGTGTCCAATTTTAGGGTTGACCCCATGGTTGGACACGAACTCGGCAATACTACTGCTCAGCCTGTGTCCAACTTTGGGGTCAACCCTCTTTTTGGACACGAACTCGGCAGTATTTACGCCGTTGCGGCCTGCCCGCCCAATGCGAGCAGGTCGACGACTTCCATGCCGTCCAGCGGCTGCGTGATATTGCCGGCGAACGCGGCGCGGCTCGATGGGGCGGACAGCCATGTGGCGACGGCCGCGCGGATGTCGTCCAGCGTGCAGTTCAGCACGCGTTTGCGGAACGCGTAGCGCGCCGCATCGTCGATGCCCTGGCGATGTGCGTTCCAGGCGATCACCACGCTGTCGAACGGGGAGATCGGCCGGTCCAGGCCCTTGACGACGCCGATGATCGCTTCCTCCACCTGTTCGTCGGTGAATTCGCGCGTGGCCAGCTGTTCGAGGGACGCCGTGAAATCGGCATACGTGGCGGCCAGCCGCGGGTCGCGGTAGGACGCCATGCTGAAGATGCCGGCATTGCCCGCGTAACCGGCATGGCCGCCGTAAGCACCGCCCTGTTCGCGGATCGCCGTGTGCAGCAGCTGGTGCGTCAGCAGCTGCGCCGCGACGGCCAGCGCGGCGCCATCCTCGTGCTGCGGACCGGGCACCGCCCACGCCAGGTTGCAGTGATTGACCTGGCCGGGTGCGTACAGTGCCGCGTTGGCCAATGGCAGGCTGGCGGCAACCGCCGCAGCATGGAAAGTGACAGCGGTGGACGCCGGCAGCACGATCGCATCGGCCAGCGCATCGAGCTCGCCGCTGCTGCCGGCACTCAGTAACGACGCGGTGCAACCCAGCAGCGCGGCGTGCACGCCGGCCAGCTTTTGCGCGATCAGCGCGCGGCCTTCGTCCGTGCCGGCCAGCCGTTCCAGTTCGCCGATGAACGGCAATGCCGTACGGCCGCTCACCGCTTCCTCGAACCGGCGCAGCGGCGACAGGGGTGCCTCTGCCGCCAGCGCAGCGTAGTGATTGCCTGACTGCGCCACGTTGTTCAATTTGCCGCGGGCCAGCCGGGCGGCGAGGAAGCCGATGCGCGCATGCTCGTCGAAGCGGGGGCTGCCGATATAGGTCGTCAGCACTTCCGCAATGCCGGCATGGTCTTCTTCCAGACCGCTCGCGTAGAACTGCAGCTCCAGCTTCAGCTGCTGGTCGGCCGCCAGGTAGGGCTGGATGCCGATCGAGAATGCCGGCACGCGCTCGCGGCGCCAGGCGCTGGCCGCCTGGTAGTCCAATGCGCCGATGCCGAGATCCGGCCGCAGGTCGCAATACAGCTGCAGCCACGGCCACTCGCCGGCCGGCAGGGCCGAGATGTCGTACTGCACCCGCGCGTGCGAGATGCCGTTCGATGCGATGGCGAACGTGCGCGCAATGCCGCGCGGTTCGGGAATCTCGGGCAGCGTGCGCGGCGTGCGGCTGACGTCCGCCGGGCTGATACGGGGCAGCACGCTGTTGTCGGCCGGCTGCTTCTGCAGCTGTTCCAGTGCGGCGGCATCGGCGGCGATGCGATCGCGGTCCGCGTCGGACAGGGCGGCCTGCTGCTGCGCCAGCCGTGCCTGTTCCTGCGCGGCGCGCTTGTCGAAGTAGGCGGCGTCGGGAACGATGGTCGCTTCCAGCCGCGCCGGATTGTCCAGCAGCGCCCGCACCAGGTTCGTGAAATAGGCGGGATCGGCGATCCGCGCTTCCAGCAGCGCGATGGCCAGGTCGCTGTCGAACGAGCGGATCACGTCGCCGTTGCGCATCGCCACCGGCACGGCCTGCAGCATGCGCTGCAACACGTTCGGCATGCGGCCGGACGACGTGTCGCGCTGGGCGTACTTGATGTCGCGTACGACGGCCTTCAGCATCGCCTGCGGCACGCCTTCCGCCGCGGCGCGCTCCAGCGCGCCCCACAGCAGCCCGCGCGCATCGGCAACCTGTTCTTCCTTCAGGCCTGCCATCCCCAGGTGGAACATCATCTGGCGCGCGCCCGGGTCCATGCCGTTCATGCGGGACGGGCGACCATAACCGGCGGTCTCCATCGCCTTGGCCAGCGGTGCCGACGAGTCGCCAAGCAGGCCGGCCTGCAGCAGCCGCGCTTCGTAATGCAGTTCCGCGTTGGCCGACTCGCCCAGCACCCAGGCCAGCTGCATGCCGTATTCGTCGGTACGGCCGGCCTGCGCCGGCACGTCGATGGTGGTGACGCGGGGGCTGCCCAACGCCGCCAGTTCCGGCAGCATGCGCGGCATCGTGCCTGGCAGCTCGGCCAGCACGCGCTCGGCGATGCGCTGCTGGATTTCCGTCGCATCGATCGGGCCCGCCGTCATGAACACGGCCTGCGACGGGTGATAGTGGGTGGCGTGGAAGTCCTTCAGCATCTGGTGCGTCAGGTCGGGGATCGCCAGCGGATCGCCGCCGGACACATTGGCATACGTCGTCCCCGGCAGCATCGCGGCACCCAGGCCGTTGTACATGGCGCGCATCGGGTCGGCGAACGCGCCTTTCATTTCATTGAACACGACGCCCTGGTAACCCAGCTGCCCATCGGTCAGCGTATGGCGCCAGCCTTCCTGCAAAAAGTTCAGGTAGTCGAGGCGGGGGAAGAACGTGGCATCGAGGTAGACGTCGAGCAGGTTGAAGAAATCGTTGCGGTCGGTGCTCGCGTAAGGATAGACGGTGCGGTCGGCATAGGTCATCGCGTTCATGAACGGCGCGGTGGAGCGGCGCAGCATGGCGAAGAACGGGTCGCGCACGGGGTAGCGCTTCGAGCCCGCCAGCGACAGGTGCTCGAGGATGTGCGCGCGGCCGTCGCTGTTATCGGGCACGGTGGGGAAGGCGACCAGGAAGGCCAGTTCGCTGTGGTCGTTGGCGACGTGGACGTGCTGCGCGCCGGAGACCGGCTCGACATACACCTCGATGGTCGCCCGCAGCGACGGGATGGCGTGGGAACGGATCTTTTCGAATGTGGGCATGGTGACTGGTGCGGTGATGGTCATGCGCCTATCGTACCGTTCTTTCCGCTTCCACGCCTGTCGTGGCGAAGCGTTCCCTGTACACCTTGGGCGTGATCCCCAGTTTTTTCTGGAACACGCGCCGCATCTGCGCCTCGTCGCCGAAGCCGGCACGGGCGGTCACCGTCTTGATCGGCAGCGCCAGGTCGGCCAGCAGCTGCGTGGCGCGCTCGAAGCGGCACGACTCGACGAATTCCTGCGAACTGACGCCCACCTCCTGCCGGAACACGCGGGCGAAGTGGCGCTCGCTCATCATCGCCCGCGCCGCCAGCTGCTTTGCCGACAGCGGCTCGCCCAGGTTGGCGAGGATCCAGTTCTGCAGTTCGCGGATGCCGGGCCGCGCCGTGCGTTCGCTGCGCAGCCATGCGCTGAACTGCGACTGGCCGCCGGGCCGCTTCAGGTAGACCACCATCTCGGTGGCCACTTCCAGTGCCAGGTCGCGGCCGAAGTCCTCTTCGACGAGCGCCAGCGCCAGGTCGATGCCGGCCGTGACGCCGGCCGACGTCCACAGGTTGGCGTCGCGGATGAAGATCGCATCGGCATCGACGGCGATGGCGGGGAAGTCGGCCTGCAGCCGGTCCGCCACGCTCCAGTGGGTGGTGGCGCGTCGGCCGTCCAGCACGCCGGCCGACGCGAGAAAGAACGCGCCCGAACACAGCGCGGCCAGCCGGCCGATGCGCGGACACACGGCGGCGACCCAGTCGACGATGGCCGCGCTTTCCTGCAGCGCGGCGTGGATGTGGCGTGCGCCGACGATGATTGCCGTATCCGGCAAGGCCAGCGGCGACAGCGCCTTGGTGGCGGTCAGCGCCATCAACGTGTCGGACGGCACGCTGCCCGTGGCGACGGAGGCCACGCGCACATCGTAGCCCGGCGTGGCGCCGCGGCGCTGCAGGTGCAGGTTGGCGTATTCGAAGACGGACATCGGGCCGATCGCCTCCATGGCCTTGAAGCCGGGGTAGACGACGAGATCGACGGTGCGTGGCAGGGGAGCGGTCATGCGGTTCCAGGTGGCGGTTCACGTGCAAAGCCGGCCATTGTGACAGCACTTTGCGCCATTTGCAGCCCGCGCGGCCGCCTGAAGGCATCGCGACAGGCAGAATGCGCCTCATCCATCCAATCACGAGGAAAGCATCATGAAAACCAAAGCAGCCATCGCGTGGCAGGCCGGCGCACCGCTGACGATCGAGGAAGTGGACCTGCAAGGCCCGCGCGAAGGCGAAGTGCTGATCGAACTGAAGGCCACCGGCATCTGCCATACCGATTACTACACGCTGTCCGGCGCCGACCCGGAAGGCATCTTCCCGGCCATCCTGGGCCATGAGGGCGCCGGCATCGTCGTCGACGTGGGGCCGGGCGTCAAGACCCTCAAGAAGGACGACCACGTCATCCCGCTGTACACGCCGGAATGCCGGCAGTGCAAATTCTGTCTGTCGCAGAAGACCAATCTGTGCCAGGCGATCCGTTCGACGCAGGGGCGCGGGCTGATGCCGGATGCGACTTCCCGCTTCTCCATCGACGGCAAGCCGATCTTCCACTACATGGGCACGTCGACGTTCTCGAATTACATCGTGGTGCCGGAGATCGCGCTGGCGAAGATCCGCGAGGATGCGCCGTTCGACAAGGTCTGCTACATCGGTTGCGGCGTGACCACCGGCGTGGGCGCAGTGCTGTTCTCCGCAAAAGTCGAGGCGGGCGCGAACGTCGTCGTGTTCGGATTGGGCGGCATCGGGCTGAACGTGATCCAGGCGGCGAAGATGGTCGGCGCCGACAAGATCATCGGCATCGACATCAATCCCCGCCGCCAGGAAATGGCGCGCAAGTTCGGCATGACGCACTTCATCAATCCGAACGAAGTGGAAAACGTCGTTGACACGATTGTGCAACTGACCGACGGCGGTGCCGACTACAGCTTCGAATGCGTCGGCAACACCACGCTGATGCGCCAGGCGCTCGAGTGCACGCACAAGGGCTGGGGCAAGTCGTTCATCATCGGCGTGGCGGCGGCGGGGCAGGAAATCTCGACGCGGCCGTTCCAACTAGTCACGGGCCGCGAGTGGAGGGGTTCCGCATTCGGCGGCGCGCGCGGCCGCACCGACGTGCCGAAGATCGTCGACTGGTACATGGAAGGCAAACTGAATATCGACGACCTGATCACGCACCGTCTGCCGCTGGAACGCATCAACGAAGGCTTCGACCTGATGAAGAGCGGCGAGTCGATCCGCTCGGTGGTGCTGTACTGAGCATGCCGCCCCGTGCCGCGCGATTTTCCTCTACCATGGCCACTCCTCACGGAGCGTCAATCACATGGCAACGAAAATCGATCTGAAGGCAAGGCTGCTGCACGGCGGCGACATCGCGATGGGCCCCGGCAAGGCCGACCTGCTGGAAGCCATCGCCAGCACGGGCTCCATCAGCGGTGCCGGCCGGGCCATGAAGATGTCCTACCGCCGCGCCTGGCAGCTGGTGGACCTGATGAACCGCTGCTTCAGCGAACCGCTGGTCCACAGCGCCGCCGGCGGCCAGCAGGGCGGCGGCGCCCGCCTCACCGAGATGGGCCAACTGGTACTGTCCCGCTTCCGCGCCATGGAAGCCGCCGCCACCGCCACTGCCGCCAACCACGCCGCCGGCCTCGCCGAACTGCTGCGCCCCGACGCCGCCCCGTTACCGGAAGACCCCACCAAAAAATAGGGACAGTCCCTGTTTTACAGGAAACATTTCCCAGAAAACAGGGTCTGTCCCTATTTCCTGTCCAATCAATGCCGCAGCCTCTGCGGCCGGGCCAGACACGCTGCCTGCCTCGGGCGAACTGCTGCGGCCCACGCGCATTCCGTTACTGCAAAGAACTAGCTGAAAAATAGGGACAGACCCTGTTTTACAGGAAATTTCCTGTAAAACAGGGTCTGTCCCTATTTTTTAGTCTTCGGCGGCGGCGGATTCGGCGAGGGTGACGAAGGCGTCGGCCAGCGGGCCGCCGCCTTCGG